>JAUUZB010000917.1 GCA_030590185.1 Deltaproteobacteria bacterium | reverse complement strand
TTCAATTTCCCCCTCAACCTCGCGGCGCACAAGGTGGCGCCAGCCCTCGCGGTCGGCTGCCCCTTTGTCCTCAAGCCGGCGAGCTTCACCCCGGTTGGGGCGCTGCTGATCGGGGAGATCCTCGCCGAGACCGATCTTCCCAAGGGAGCTTTCTCAATCTTGCCTTGCCGTCGTGATGGCGCCGACCTGTTCACCACCGACGAGCGCCTCGTCCTCCTGTCCTTCACCGGCTCCCCGGACGTCGGCTGGGCGCTCAAGGCCAAGGCCGGCAAGAAGAAGGTCGTGCTCGAGATCGGGGGCAACGCCGCCTTTATTGTCGACGAGGACGCCGACCTCGAGGACGCGGTGGCCCGCAACATCATCGGCGCTTTCTACCAGTCGGGGCAGAGCTGCATCGGCGTTCAACGCCTGATGGTTCACGAGCGCATCTACGACGAGTTCCGCGACCGGCTCGTGGCGGCCGCCGCTGAGTTGAAGGTCGGCGACCCCAAGGACCCGGACACCTTCATCGGGCCGATCATCTCCGAGCGGGAGGCGACGCGCATCGAGGCCTGGATCAACAGTGCCACCGCCGCCGGCGGCAAACTATTGTGCGGCGGCACCCGCAAGGGGGCCATGGTCGATGCGACCCTGCTCGAGAACGTACCCCGCGACCAGGATGTCTGTGCCCGGGAGGTCTTTGGCCCGGTGGCGGTGCTCAGCAAATTCAGCGATTTTGACCAGGCCCTCGCCGACGTCAATGACAGCGTTTTTGGCCTTCAGGCCGGCATCTTCACCCGCGATCTCTACAAGGCCCAACGAGCCTGGGACACCCTCGAGGTGGGCGGGGTGGTGATCGGCGATGCCCCCTCCTGGCGGGTCGATCACATGCCCTACGGCGGGGTCAAGGACAGCGGCCTCGGCCGTGAGGGGATCCGGTTCGCCATGGAGGACATGACCGAGATCCGTCTGATGATCGTGCGCACGCCCTCACCGCGATGATCGGGCCGCGGATGGCGCGCGAATTCGTTGTCTGGTTTCTGGAGCCGTTGTAGAGTTGTCGACAGGGAGTTGGCCGACGATGTGTGACGGTCGGTCCCCAGGACACGGGAGGCTCTCGCCCTGGCTAGCGACGACATAGACGTTGACGTCGACTTCGACGACGAGGAATCGGAGCCGAAGAGCGCCAAGACTCGCAAGCGGGAACGGGAGGATAGGGATCCCCCCGCCAGCGTTTCCGGGTCCGACTGGAGCCCCGATCCCGGCTAGGAGCCGGATGACGAGCCGGCCGAGCCGGCCGACGCTCCCCCCGACGAGGATGAGTGGTCCCCCGACGACGAGCCGGAGAAGCCGGCCGACGACGTCCCCGACGAGGATGAGTGGTCCCCCGACGACGAGCCCAAGGACAAGGACGAACCAGAGCCCAAAGAGGAGCCCAAGCCCAAGCCCAAGGACAAGGACAAGCCAAAGACCGGCTCCCCCCCTGGGCCGCCACCGCTCGCACCGCCGCCGCTGGCTAAGGCCAAGAAGCGTGTCACCGGCGCTGGCCCGGGTGGCGGTTGGCTAGGGCGCGCCCTGTTCGATGACCTGTTCGTCAAGGACGACGGCGGCTTGTCTGCCATGCCGGGGGGCTTGCACGAGAAGGTCGATTACTTCCGCTAGAAGCTCAAGCTCACCGAGGCGCGCGTCTCCAAGTTTCGGGAGGCCTGGTCCACCCGGGACAAGGAGCTCGATACCCTCGAGAACCTCTTCGCCCGGGAGCGGGGGCGCAGCGGGCAGAACAGCCAGCTGCTCGATACGGCCAACGAGAACCTCTCCAAGCTCCAGGACTTCATCGAGGGCAAGAAGAAGGAGTTCACCGCTTACGGCGAAAAAGCCGCCGCGCTGATCAACGAGCTGCACGGCAAGGAAAAGGATCTGCGCCACGAGCACGACAAGCTCAAGCGTGATTCCAAGCGTAAGACGCTCGAGGCCAAGGAACAGCTCGACATCGCCAAACGCGAGCTGAGCAACCGGAACAAGGCGCTCAAGAAGCTCAAAAAGCTCGCCGAGGCCCAGAAGGCCGCCCTGGCCGAGCGCCAGGGCGAGATCGACGCCCTGGCCGGCGAGGCCTCCTCTTCTTCCGAGCAGGCGGCGCGTCTACGCGAGACGGACGAAGAAACCCAAATCGCCATCCAGAGACGCGACGACGCCATCCGCAAGCTCAAGATGGCCCTGAAGAACGCCAAGGCCCGGCTCGAAGAGGCCGAGGTGGGCCAGGCGGATCGCAACGAGGAGTATGACGAGATCGCGGAGCGCCGCCAGGCGGTGGAGGAGGAGCTCTCGGCGGCCCACACCGAGCTGCGCGAGGTCACCGACGAGGTCACCGAGGTGCGTCAGCTCAACGAGGAGCTCGAGATCGAGATCGCCAAGGAGCGGGAGGACAGCGAGGCGCTGCGCACGGAGTTGGCGGAGGCCCGCGAGTCGGGCGGCGGTGGCAACCAGCAGTCCCAGGCGCGTTTGGCCCGCACCCTCGGCGTGGCGACGAAGCTCACCGATGATCTCGAGGACCGCATCGATGAAATCGTTGCCGAGCTCTTTGAGGCCGGTGGCGAGGCGGGCAGCGCTCCGGACGACGTGGGTGAGATCCTGCGGCGCATTCGCAAGGCGCTCGGCATCGCCCTGCGCGTCGTGGAAGAGGGCAATTGAGTCCGAGCTCGGCCCCGGCGCCCCTGCCGCGCCTCCCGCAGTGCCCATGCCCCTCGCCGATCCGTCGTTCGCTCGCTTCGATCCGTCGCCCGCCTGATCGGCGGTGATTCGTGATGTCCTGGGACTTTTCCGACCTCGAGCTCTGGGCCGCCGGCCGCCTGACCGCTGGTGATTCGTGATGTCCTGGGACTTCTCCGACCTCGAGTTCTGGACCGCCGGCCTGTTGGTGCTCGGTGGCGTGGTGGCCGGTTTCATGAACGTGGTGGCCGGCGGTGGCTCCCTCGTCACGATGCCGCTGTTGATTTTTCTGGGCGTGCCGCCGACCGTGGCCAACGGCTCCGCGCGCCTCGGCATCTTGTTGCAGAACACCAGCGCGGTGGGTCGCTATTGGCGCGGCGGGGCGATCGAGTGGCGAGCGGTCGCCTGGTTGGTGCCGCCCACCCTCGCGGGCGCGCTGCTCGGCGCGGTGCTCGGATCGGGTTTGTCCGACAGCGGTTTTCGTACGTTGCTCGGTTGGGTCACCCTGG
>JAUUZB010000035.1 GCA_030590185.1 Deltaproteobacteria bacterium | reverse complement strand
CATGGAGATCTATCGCTATCAAACGGTGATCGCCTCGGTCTCCGCCGACGTCGGCGGTATCGGGCACCTCAGCCTCGGCGCGACCCACCGCTACCTCACCTGGGATGATCTGGTGCTCGGCGCCACCGGTCGCGTCACCCTACCGACCGCCGTGGATCTCTACGACCACGCCTGGCCGATCGCCGTCGACCTCGGCGCCAACGCCGAGTACCGCCTGGTCAGTTGGCTCGCATTCCACGGCCAGGTTGGCGCGCTCTTCTCCGCAGCGGTGACCCGGGCCGACCCGCAGCCGCGCTTGGCCGCCTTGATCACGGCGGGCGCCGCGTGGCAGCCGAGCTGGCGCTTCGCCCTGGTGGCGGATCTACAAACCAGCATGGGCTACGCCGATGCGCTCGACGTGCTCGCGGCCAGCGTTGCGGTGCGCTTTGCTATTATCGAAGGGCTCTGGATCTCCCTCGACGCGACCTTCCCCCTCGCCGGCCGGGAGCGGGCGCTCACCGCCGCGGCGCTGCGTATTGCTTGGCAGCCGGGCGCCGCGGAGGAGGATGAGGATCCGGACGAGGGCTGGTAGCCGCGCCGATCGAGATGGGTGGATCCCCCGTAGCTCCGTTGCCAAATGCGGTCTAGCGCCTCAGCATGGTGACGCCGGTGACGGTGGACCCCTGGAAGGTGCAGCTACCGGCGAGGGGATCGGTGTCCCCTTGGTAGGCGCCGAAGTTGGGTGCGTAGACACAGGCCTCGTTGCTCTCGCACAGGCCGTCCTCATCCCCCACCCCGTCGGCGAACACCTCCACCGCGTTGGCCAGGAAAGTGTTCGGCACGCTGGCGCCATCCGTGACTATGTAGGCGCCATCCACCGCGCTCGGACAGGCGGACCCAACGATGAAAGCGTCGTTCGGGTTGATGCCATCGCCGCTGGTGTCGCTGATGACCGTGTCGCCCGGGGCCAGCCGCCAGTCCCAGATCCGGCAACTGCCGGCGCACGGCCCACGGTTGTCCGCCGCCGGAAAGGCGCTGCCCTCGTTACCCCAGGAGCGCCCTGCGAAGCCGAAGGTCGTCCAATCGGTGATGACACCGACCGCCGCGGAACCGTCGGTATCTGAGGCGTTGAACGGGTCGTCCACCAAGACCTTGCCCCGCAGGGAAGGCCCGAGATCGGCGCCGACGACCAGGGTATGGCTACTGCTGCCATCCAGGCCGCAGGCGGCGGTTAGCCCCGTGGCGTTGACGGCCACGTCGCAGCTGGTGCCATCCAGCCACAGGATATTGGTGAACGCCACGTCGCAGCCGTTCCCCAAGGTGATGTTGCTGGTGCCATCGTCGGCGCCGTTGCCGGCGGCGGCGATCTGAGAGAGCGTCCCGCCCACGGCCCCGGTCAGATCGAGGCCGAAGCCGCCGTTGTTGACCAACACCGCCTGGTTGACCGTCGATTGGTCGCCCTGATTGGGGATCAGGATCCCGGCGCTGGCGTTGTTGACCGAGGTGACGTGACTGGCCGTGTTGGGGCCGGAGATCTCCAGCCCCACGTCATTGCCGCTGGCGTAGAGGCCAACGATGGTGTTGTCGTTCCCTCCCAACGCGATGCCATTGCCGCTGGCGCCCGCCACGGTAATATTCGTTAGTAGGTTGTTGCTGGAGCTGCCTTCGACAGTAACGCCGGTCCCGCCGCCATGGGACAGGACATCGTGGAGACGGTTGGCGTTGCTGCTGCTGATCTGAATGTTGTCGGCCGAGCCGTTGTTGTAGACGACCGCTCGGGTCACGTCATTGCGATCGGAGCTGAGGGAGAGCAGAAGGCCGATGTTGGTGTTGTCGTAGGCGCTGACGTCGCGGAAGGCATTGTCCGAGCTCGCTTCGATGAAGAAGGCGGTCCAGGTGACATTGTAGATCCGGCTCGAGGTGATGAGGTTGTTCGTACTCAGCTCGAGCACCAGGTGCGCGTCCTCCGAGCCGTTGCCCGAATAGCCGTGGATGCGGGAAAAAGTCACGTTGGCAAACCGCATGCCGTTGCCGTCACCGGCAACGACGGGGCCCTCGAGATCGGTCTCGACCCAGAGGAAACTCTGGGCCCCGGCGCAGATCACCACGAGGCGGGTGGGCGAGGTGATCTCGTTCGTGGTGTCGTTGCAGCTGAAGGTGGCGCTGCCATTCCACTGCAACGTCGCGCCCGGGAGGGTGACCACACCGATCCGGTCGGCATCGATGTTGTAGCCGGCGGTCGCCCGGGTGCTCGCCAGGGTGTAGATCGTGCCGGCGGTGGTCAGCGCCAGGACCGAGCCCGCGGCGTTGTCGATGAGCGGAGTCAAGGTGTTGCCCCACCAAATCGCGTCCGGGCTGGTCGCGACATCCGTCGCCACCTCGGTCAGGATGACGTGGTTGAGACGCCAGGCATCGGCCAGAATCAGATCCTTCAGCCCCTTGCCGGGCACGAAGCCAGAGGAATAGAACTCCACGCCGACGCCGCTGTCGTCGCAGATCCACTCAAACACGCCGAGGGCGTCCCGGAGGGTCAAGTCGGTGCAGCTGGCCGCACCGCTGACCGTGGCCAGGCGTTTCTCCCCGCCGTGGATGCAATTGTCGGGTCCCCCGACACCGGCGTCGGTGACGCTGTCGCAGGCGACGTCATTGGCCCGGTAGACGTCGGTGCCGTCGTTCACGACGTAGTCGTTCCAGTTGACACCAAAGCTCGGGTAGAGCGACTCGATGGTGACGGAGTAGGAGCCGCAGACAGGGGCGCAGCTGTCGGTGGGCACGCCGCCAAGACACTCCAGTAGACCAGCGGCGCAGTCGCCGGGACCGCAGGTGGTCGGGGCGTGCACCCACTCGTCGTCCGGCGTGCCGTCGCAGTCGTCATCCACGTCGTCGCAGGTGGCATCGTCCGCCGCGGCACCCGCCAACGGGTCACAGCTGTCCGCTTCGATCCCGCCGCTACAGCTGACGGCGCCGGTGTTGCCGGCGCACGCCCCGACGCCGCAGGTGGTCGGCGTATCGATATAGTCGTCGTCCGCGATCCCGTCGCAGTCGTCGTCCAGGTCGTCACAGGTGGCGTCGTCCGCCGCCGCCCCGGCCAAGGGGTCGCAGCTGTCGACTGGCACGCCCGCCAGACAATCGAGGCTGCCGGCGTTGCCGGCGCAGGCCCCCACACCGCAGCTGGTGACCGACGCCACGAAATCCTCGTCCGCCCCACCCTCGCAGTCGTTGTCCCACCCGTCGCAATCATCCGGCGCCGGGTTGCCCGGGAAACAGTCCGCGCCACAGGCGCCCGCGTCGTCGCAGTCACCGCCCAACGAGGCGGTGGCGGCGGAGTCGTTGTCACAGTCGAGATCCGTGTCGACCGCCGTCAGGTCGCTCCCGTAGCCGTCGTCGTCGAGGTCCTCCCAGCAGAGGTCGACGTCGTCGCAGTCCTGGTCGACGCCATCGGCGATGATCTCATCGCCGCCCAGATCGGCCCAGTCGTAAACGCAGCCACCATCCTCGCAGCGCTCGTTGATGGTGCACGGGTTGTTGTCACCGCAGCTGACAGCGTCGGTACACCCGGGGACGAAGACCTCGAGCGCCGCCTCGAGACTGGCTTGGCTGCCCTTGGGGTCCGTGAGCAGGAGGTCGTAGAGACCGGCGGGGACGCCGGTGGGTACCTCGGCGTCGAGCTCGGTGGCAGACCGCCAGGTCACCGATTGCATGGGGTAGTCCTGGCTCTCGCCGCGCAGCACCAACTCAAAGGTCTCATCGGTCTCGGTCGCGCCGGATCCGAGCGACAGGCTGAGATCGATGGTGAAGCTGCTGCCCTGAACCTCCACCGCTGTCACCGATCCGGCGGGAACACTCGCCGGGATGACGGCGGTGAGCAGCGGTGCTGGCGAGAGCTGCGTTCCACAGCCGTCGCAAGCTGGCGTCAGGAGCGCCGCCGAGAGCCAAATCGCTAGAACTGGCAGCCCTACGCTACCCCGGGGCGAAACTGAACCCATCGGAGGAGAGTACCAAACCTCCTTGGCCTCGTCATGGATGATTGCGTGCGCTGACCACTAGGAGCCGACCCAACGGCGAAGCGAGACGGCGAAGCCGGCTCGCGCAGCAGCGCAGTGAGACGCGCAGCGGCTCACGAAGCGCGGAGGCAGACCGCAGGGCTGCCGGAGCCCGGAGGAGACGCCGCCAGGCGGCTCCGTAGGCCCCAAAAACCCAGCCCAAAAAAAGCCCAGCCCCAAGAAAAAACGAGCTCACATCGCAGCTCACCGCACAACGTCGTCGGCAACAGCATCCCCAATGGAAGCCTGCCAACCAGCCACGACTCGAAAGTGTGTACCGGCAATGGCGGGTTGAGCGGCCAGCTCCGCCGCTAATTTCTTGGCGGCATCATCCATCCCCATGGCCACGACCTCTGCGACGAATCCTGCCTCCATGGAGTTGAACCCCCACACGACAAAACCGCTACCGATGGGGAATGTTATCACGGCCAACCCCAGCGCCCAGATCAGATGACCATTGCCCAGCTCGTCGTGGCATTCGCCGTTCACTACGATGGGTGTACCCCCACCCAGGGGCGTGGCCGTTAGGGTCAGCAGCATCCGCTTGGTGCGCGTTGCCTATTGCTCGCGGTAGATGGTGCCTTCGTACGCAACCCCCAAGGCATCACCAGAGGGTTCGTCTTTCCGTGACACGTTGACGGTGCCGAAGCGTTCACCCAGCCGTTTCTCCAGGGCCAATTTCAGCGTTGCCCCGTAGCTCGCCAGGATGAGCCCTATTTTTTGTTTCTTCCCATCACTGGTTTGCATGCCCTCATACGCCGCATCGACCTCTGCCCCATCGTCGGCGGTTAGCGGGAAGATCGCGCAGCGGAATGCACCCTTCTGCTCCTTCTCCTCCCCATCATTCAGCCACACGTCGACGCAGCCGGCGGTTTCAGGCGCAATCAGCTCCAATGTGATGCTCCCGGATCCTGGAGAGACTTCGCTGTCGGCCAACTCTGGGGCAATCGCAGCGTAGCCCGCATCGACTTCTATGCGCGTAATGTTGGAGCACGCCATTACGCCCAGCACCCCGTAAAACCCAATCGCCATGACAATGTACTGCTGCCCCTTCATTACTGCACTCTCCTGTCAGTTGTGCCCCGCGGAACTCACATTCCGCTGATCCAAACTCTGCATCGCCACGAGCGTTCCCCCATGAAACGTGCCGCGGCGGACCAACTCGTCCCGTAGGTTGATCCGAGCCCGGCTTGCAAGAAAAGACGGAGTTTGGTCGCCACCTACTCCGATCGGCGCATGGCCGAGAGGAAGGGCTGTGCGGAGCCGCGCCGATCAAAAATGATAAGCGCAGCCAGCCTCAACGGCGTGCACCGGCACCACTGGGATCGTCGACCCTGGCTCGAGCAGCTCGCTGATCGGATCCACGCTGCCGAGACCGGAGGAGGCGCGCAGCCGGTAGTTGGCAAACACCGATACCCGGTCGGTTACCCGTTGCCAGATGCCAGCCAGGAGCCGAACCTCCGGTCGCCAGCTTTCGCTATCTAATGTGTCTCGATCGTCCCGCGACGCGCGCAGCTCCTCGTAGGCCAGGCCCACCCCGGCGCCAATGAACAGGCGCGTGCGCCCCTCGTGGGCGATCGGCACCGCGGCACGCGCCTCCAGAAACGGTGTGAACTGCACGCGGTTGAACCGTACGTTCGTCGAAGCGTCCGGCCGCTGGCCCCAGGTGTAGGCGACCTGGAATCCGCCCACCGCGTAGACATACCAACCGATCGCGGGCCACCGCCCGCCCCAGGCTAGACGAAGGGTGGCGTGGGGACCCGGCTCGTACTGCTCGACCCCGGGCCGGGCGCCAAAACCACCGGAGACCTCCGCGGTCCAAAACGTCGGCGGACGAGAATCTGCGCGGGGGGCGAATTCCGTGGAGCCGGGAGTGGGCTCGCCGGACTCATCCGCCCCGCCGGACTCATCCGCCCCGCCGGACTCAACCGACGCGTCGGACTCAACCGCCCCGCCGGACTCATCCGCCCCGCCGGACTCATCCGCCCCGCCGGACTCAACCGCCAGACCAGCCTGGCCCCAGAGCACCACGCACAGGCCGGCAACCCGCCCGATCCACCGCGGTCGCCTCTGCCCTGGGAAGTCTTGTGCGTGCAACACCCTGTCCAGCCCTTGGCTCCTGGAGCTCTTCGCCCCCGGCGAAATCCCGTAGGGGAGGCGCCGTCGATGCGCAACACATTTCTCGCCAACGGCGAAACTACGGGTTCAGGGGTATTGTGCGCCGGGCCCCAGCTTTGTTCACACGATCGCCCACCCCGGCCAGACCAGGCCGGGGGCGGGCGTCTCGGTTATGTGGGGCGCAGGGAGGGGGCGGCGGGTCAGCGGCTGCCAGCCTGTTTCCAGAACGGAGGCGCGGCATAGACCGGCTCGCCATTGTCCTGGGTTTGCCTCGACTCATCGTAACGGATGAGCTCCTTACGCTTGGTGACCGGCATCAACCCTGGACGTGTGGTGGCCGGGATATCCCCGGCCATCGCCGCCTCGATCAGGGCAGCTACCCAATCACTCATCCGGAACCCGCGCTGCTTGCAGAATTCCTTGGCCTTGGCATGGGCCTCATTCGAGAGGTGCACGACCTTTGACATCTTGAATGTCCCTCACTCTTGAGCGAACCACACCACTCGTGTGGTCGCGGTAGACACACGTTTGCATTTCGGGTCGTTTCTCAGGAAACGCCCGTCTTCCAAGCTCGGGTGCAGTCTTGATCAGGGGTCCGACAAAAAACCCTGGTTTGACGATCGCTTACGATCGCCGACGATCGTCGACGATCGTCGGATGCCGGAAGGAATTGCGAGATTTCGTGATCGGGGGCAGATCGGGGGAAGATCGTCCTCGCAGTGACGGAAGGGACCCCTCAGCTTTGTCTGGACCTATAACGGGTACGCGCGAGCCCCGCCGACCTAACTGCCGACATGGAGCTCAGTCCATCCAATCCGCGAAAACCGCCCGCCGGTATTTCCGGCGGTGCCCATGCGGCCCCCACGGTGCCTCGGGGTGCCCTTCGCCACGGCGAAGTCTCCCGCGGCCCCAGCCCTGCAGCACACTGACCCCCGAATTCGCGCCAACTCATTCGAAGGCCAACAGACGCCACAACACCAGGAGTCCGCGAGCAGCCCTTTCTCTTTCAACTTCTGGGCCAACTTGCCGTTGACGGGCGGTGGATCGCCATGCATGGGCAAAACGTAATCATTTCAGCACATTACATCGCCTGCTGACCTCGTCTTGCATCCCCCAAGCCCCAACCCGGCGTTCAGAATCCAGAACCTACTCGCTCCCCCTGGCATCCATGCCATGGTTGCCGGCTACGACCCGCAACGTGAACAGTCGCGGGAGGCTTACCCTCAGCCTGGCAAACCGTTGGGAAAGCCTCCTCGACAACCGGCAAAAAAGGTTCGCGATTTCGAACTTGACGACTCAGCTCCGGTATGGCCCACTCTCCCACAGTGCCAATCAATAGCGATATGACTCACCCGAGCTCCTACCCCTCCCACGTCGACGCGGCCTGCGACCAGGTCAACCTCGTCGGCAATGAGCTGCGCCAACGCCTTCGGCGCGACATCACCGCCAAGGTTCTGCTGCGCCGCGCCCGCGACGTGGTGCTCCTGTCCGGCCCCACCGGCGTCGGCAAGGAGATGGTGGTGGCGACCTGCCATGAAGCAGCGCGTCATGCCCTCGACCGCCAGGGCAACCTGATCGAGGTCAACTGCGCGAATCTGCAAAACGGCCTGTTCGAGAGCGAGCTCTTCGGCCATCGCCGCGGCGCCTTCACCGGCGCCGAGCGCGACTACCCCGGTCTGGTCGGCCAGGCGAACGGGGGCACCCTGGTCCTCGACGAGATCCAGTCCCTCGAGCCCCAGGACCAGGCCCGGCTGCTGCGTTTCTTGGGCGAGCGCGAGTACCGCTCGGTGGGGGATGACAAGGTCAAGAGCACCGACGCCCTGATCATCCTGTCGACCAACCGCGACCCAATCGAGATGGTCCGCGAAGGCACCTTCCGCCGCGATCTCCTCGACCGCGCGACGGCCAAGCTCGTGGTGCCCTCCCTGTACGAGCGCCGCCAGGACATCGGCGAGCTCGCCCAGGCCTTTGCCCTCGAAGCCGGCCGTGACCTCGACCTCAGCGAGGAAGAGTTCTACGGCCTGACCCGCCGGGCCCGCTCCGACGTGGAGACCGCGGTCATCCGTGCCGAGGAGGTCAGCGTCCGCCGACTGCGTGAGATCATTCGCGACACGGTCTTTTTGGCCGCGGCCGAGGGCCTAGGTGAGGCGCTCGAGTCCGACGCGGTTCTGCCGGTGCTCGAACGGGAGCTCGAGTTCCGCGCCGAGCACCGGGACGCCATGGACGTGCGCGAGATCGAGGAGGAGTTCGATCTGGCGGTCTCCCGGGCGCTGTTGATGCAGCTCGCCGAGCGCCATCAAATCAGCAAGCGGGCGCTCTCCGGCTTGATCCGCGCGGTGCACAGCCTCATCGACGAGATGGAGGACCAACCGCGCACCTATCGCAACGTCGTCGACCGCACCAACCGCCTCTCTAAGGTTGCGCTCTGGCTGGTGTCGGGCGCCACTACCCAGGCGGAGTTCCGGCGCTTCTTCGGCGAGCTCGACCACGAGATGCCGACCAAGAGCGTCGCCCACCAGGTTTTTTACGAGGTCTTTCCGAAGAACGAATCATGATGACCGCGCCGGTCCATAGCCCCCCCAAGGGGCACGAGGTTACGTCGGAGGTGGCGTACGACCTGCTGCAGGATCACCTGGAGACCATCCTCGCCCTGCTCGACCGCCCGCTAACCCGCGATGAGCTGCTCGACCGGATCGGCTCGGAGGCGGTTCTCGCGCGCCTGCTCCGCCAGGGCCTGATCACCGAGGAAGGGAACAGCTTCCACGCGGTGGCGAGCATCTATAGTCAGATGCGCCAGGAGGGCATGATCAGCTTCCTCGAGCGCTACATTCTGCCCAGCCTCGCCGCCTCCATTGGCGAGGACGCCGGCTTCGCGGCCCTCGAGAACCTGCAGCTCGACCTCACCCCGGAGCAGATGGCCGGCCTGCGCGACGGTCAGGTCCAAGGGCTGATCAACGAGCTCGCCGACATCACCGACCGCCCGGCCAACGGCGTGGTCTCCAAGCTCACCGTGCTCGTGGTCGGCACCTCCCGCCTGCTCCCGAGCGCTGAGCACGCCACCCTCGACGACGGCGACCGCGCCCTGCGCATGCTGAAGAACGCCTGTTTGCAGCGCAGCACCCCCGAGGAGCGCGAGCTAGCGCTGCTGACCCAAGTCGATGGTCTGGTGGACAACGACCGCTACGCGGCGGCCACCGATTCCCTTCGAGATTTTACGCGCCGCATCGCCGAGCAAAGCGCCAGCTCGGCCGAGGCCGCGACCTATCACCTGACCGTTGCCAGTCATTGGCGAAGCGCCACCGCCGATGAGCAACGACCGAGGCAATCATGTTGAGTATGACGCAAAAGAATATCAACACGCTCGTGGCATGTTGTGCGGCCCTGTTCCTGCTCGTGGGGAGCTCCGTGGCCCAGGCTGGGGTCGTCGTCACCGACGGCATGCCCACACCGTTTATCGCTCCAGGCGATTGTGACGAGCTCGACGGAGAAGGCACAGACCCCGGCGACAACACCACGCTCCAGAACCTCAGCCCGGACGAGCAGGCGGTCTACATCTTCGCGAGCTCCGTCCTTGGCGGCCACTACGTCGACGTTGGCGACGATGCCGGCACCCCCGCCGCGGACAAGAGCCAGACGCCGAGCACCATCGTGCCGAACATCGACGCCGACGACGCGGATGGCGGGTGCGCGGCTGCGCCAGTGAGCGGCCTAACGGCGTTGGGGAGCTTGCTGCTGCTGGGGCGGCGACGGCGACGATGAGTCAGTGAGGCGGCAGACGCCCCGCGAACCCGCCGTTAGGTGCTAGTGTGCTGCTTCGGTAGCGCTCTCGTTCGAACCGCCGCCGTGCATCCGGCGACCGAAGGCCATCAACTCGTCGTGGCTGACGCTGCCGTTAGCATCGCCATCGACCTCGTCGAACTTGGACGCGAGGCGGTGACCCTTGACGTCGTCTCGGGATAACGCCCCGTCACCATCCACGTCGAGCTCGGCGAAGACCGCATCAACGTGCTCGGTGACGTTACCGGCATGGTGGCCCGGAGCCGCGGGGGCATGGCTGGCATGGTTGGCGTCGTGACCGTCTTGGCCACCGGCCTGGTGAGCGCAGCCAACGAAAACAAGAACGGCCAACACGAACCACGGGGCCGAGGCGATCAAACGGAGGGTACTCAAGGTTGTGCTCCTGAGCTGGGGTGAGGGCACAAGTTGGGATCCGATTGGAGCGCTGTCAAGGGGAGCCGCTGGCGGAGGCGATAGATGCCTCCCGCCCCCCGTACCATTCGCTGATTCGATCCAGGATCCCGTCGTTCGGATCCGGATGCCGGGCGAGGAGCTCGGCCGCGGTGCTGCCGTCCGGTAACGACGCCCCAGGGGCGATGTCGCACAGCGGGCGCAGCACGAATACTCGCTTCGGCAGACCCGGGTGCGGAACCTCGAGGTCAGGCGTCCGAATGCGCGCGTCGCCGTAGAGCAAGAGATCGAGGTCGAGGGTGCGAGAGCGCCAGCGGCCATGGCGTTCCCGGCCCAGGTTGCCTTCCACGGCTCGCAGCCGGTCGAGCAAGGCGGCCGGCGACAGGCTGGTGCGCAGCGCCACCACGCCATTCCAATAGTCCGGATCGCGACCGCTCGCCCCGGGGGGCATCATCGCTCGGGTGCGATAGACCGGCGAAACCTCGACCAGCTCCATCGCCTCGTCCCGCTCGAGCTGACCGAGCGCCTCACGCAAGGTCGCGAGCACGTCGCCGAGGTTGCCGCCGAGGGCCACGTAGGCGTCGGTCAACATCACCCGACGAGCACGTCCCGCATGGCGTAACGCCCCGGCGCGCGTCCGTCGAGCCAACCCGCGGCGCGCAGGGCACCCTCCACGAAGATGTCCCGGCTGGTGGCGCGGTGGGTGAGCTCGACCCGCTCACCGTTGCCGAGGAAGAAGACGGTGTGCTCACCGCTGACGTCGCCGCCGCGCAGGGCCGCGATACCGAGTTGGTCCGGGGTGCGAGGTGGCTCGTTGCCCGCACGGCCGAGCCGGTTGTCGAGCGCCCCGCGGCCGGTTCGCACTGCCTCGGCCAGACTCAGGGCGGTGCCGCTCGGCGCGTCGCGCTTGCCGCGATGGTGCAGCTCGCTGATCTCAACGTCGAAGTCGTCACCGAGCCGCGCGCCGGCCAGCTCCGCGAGCTCCAGCAGGAGGTTCACCCCGATGCTGCAGTTGCTCGCCACTACCACCGGCACCTTTGCGGCCGCCGCCTCCACCGCGGCGTGGTGCTGGGACTCTAGGCCGGTGGAGCCGACCAAGTAGGCGATGCCGTGCTCGGCGCAGATCGGTAGCAGCTCCGCGCAGGCCGCGGGCGCCGAGAAATCGATCACCACCGTGGGTCGCGGCTCCAGGGTCACGAGCGCCGCGGTCGGATCCGTCGTGGCGATCACCCCGTCCGGCAATCCCGTCGCCGGCTCGCCCACGTCCAGGGCCGATACCAGATCCAGATCATCCCGGTCCGCGATCAACGCCGCTAGGCGCTGGCCCATGCGGCCGGCTGAGCCGACGATTGCCACGCGCGTACT
>JAUUZB010000343.1 GCA_030590185.1 Deltaproteobacteria bacterium | reverse complement strand
CGGTACGCACGCCGGTCACCTTGCCGTTCTTGACCAGGATACGCTCGGCGCCGTTGCCCAGGGAGATCTCGCCGCCTGCCTTCTCGATGACCCGTACGAAGGCGTTTGATATCGCCTGGGACTTGCCCTTGGGGTAGCTCGCGCCGAACTCCGCGAGGGTCGTGTAGGCGATGGCGAAGTAGAGCAGGGACAGCTGCGCCGGCGGCAGGCCGAAGTAGCTCCACACCTGGCCGATAGCCAGCCGGGCCAAGGGATCCTCGACCTCGCGGTAGATCAGGTGGGACAGGGGCACCGCCGCGGCGTGGGAGAGGATCGGGTATTTGCGCACGGCCTCGATGGGGGTAGGGGGCTCTCCGATACCGGAGCCCACGGCCCGGACGTCACGTTTGATCGCCCAGAGGTGGTCATAGATCCGGCGCAGGCCGCGGCCCTCGTGGGGAAACGCCGTGATCAGGGCGTCGAGGGACTCCTCACGGCCGCGCGGTACGCGCAGGTCGAGCCCCGGTGCGGTGGTACGGTAGAGGTCGGGCAGGCGCACGAACTCGAGCTGTTGGGCGACCTCGAGATCATTGAGGTGCGGTATCGATGGGTTGGTGCTCTCTGGACCGCGAATGCCGGTGAGGGCGTGTAACGAGACCTCGAATTCGAAGCGACCGCGGGAGAAGGTCGTCGCGTAGCCGCCCGGCTGCACGTGTTTTTCGAGCAGTCGTACTTTGAAGCCAGCCAGGGAGAGCTTTGCCGCGGCCGCGAGCCCGCCGAGGCCAGAGCCGATGATGATCGCGTCGTAGTGGGTGATTGCGAACCCCTGACCGCATGGTGTGCGTGTGCGAAGATGGAAACGACGCTGGCTTTTAGTTCGGGGTATCGAGATTGTACAGGGGAGAATGGCGGCGGTATAACAACCGCTGCCCGCTGCCGCCCGGGGGCGCCAGGACCGATGAACAATACACCGCACGGGGAACGCACACCGCAGGAGGGCAGGGCCCAGGGCGCCTACCGTCGGATCACGGAGTCGATCCTCGCCCGACCGCGCACCGCGGTGCTCCTGCTCGTCGGGCTCAGCGTGGGCGCCAGCCTCGGTGCGGTGCGCATCGAGATCGACGATGACATTGAATCTCTGATGCCGGACGACATCCCCTCGCGGATCCTCCAGAACGAGATCCGGGAGATCTTCGGCACCCGCAACGAGGTGTTCATCGCGGTGCGGGCCCGGGACGGGAGCATCTTCAATCCGGTCGACCTCGAGGCGATCCGGGGGCTGGCCCTCCGGCTCGAGGCGCTCGAGACCGTCGATGAGGTCCTCGCCCTGTCGAAGATGACCGGCATCTCGGGGGGGGATGGCCTGATCGAGGTGGTGCCCGTGGCGCCGGACCCGATCGAAACGCCCGCGGCCGCGGCGGCCCTGCGCGAGCGGATCCTCTCGGACCCCTTGCTGCGACCGAACTTTCTATCCGACGACGAGACCTTTGGGGCGCTGGTGGTCTCGCCGGTCGATGACGCGGACCCGAACGACTTGATGGCCCAGATCTACGCGACCCTGCCGGACTTTTTCCCCGAGGAGCGGATCTTTCTCACCGGTGACCCGGTCTTCGACGCCCAGGCCAGTGAGTACGTGGCCCGCGACCTGCTCCTGCTGACGCCCGGCGTGGCCCTGGTGCTAGCGCTCATTTTGTTCGTGGCCCTGCGCACCGCCAAGGGGGTCGCCGTTACCTTAATAGTCATCGGCTTGAGTGTCGGGGCGACGGTTGGCTTGATGGGGCTGTTCGGAATTCCGTTTCGCGCCGTGTCGAGCGCCATTCCAATCTTCGTGTTGTCGACCGCCTGTGCCGACTCGATCCACCTGCTGACCCGCTTCCACGTTCAACGCGAGCAGGGCGAAGCCGCCGCCGAGGCGGTGCGGTCAACCATGGCGTCCCTGTCGTCGCCCGTGACCCTGACCTCCCTGACTACCACCGCCGGCTTCTGTTCCCTGGTTGGCTCGCCCATGCCAGCCCTCACGCCTTTCGGCCTGTTCATCGGCGTTGGGGTCATGTGGGCCTGGGGACTCTCCCTGTTTTTGATGCCGGCCTTGTTGGTGCTGCTGGACCCGGTCAGACGGCCACGGCCGGCGGGCACGGGGCAGTCGTCGTTTCTGGATCGACCGTTGGTGCTCGTGGCGCGGTTGGCGACCCGGCGACCGGGTTGGATTTTCGCCGGGACGGTCGTGCTGGTGTTGCTCTGTGGTTTGGCCATCACTCGGGTTGAGGTCGAGTCGAGTCCGGAGAGCTTCTACCCAGAGGACTCACGCGTCATCCGCGGCATGCGGGTGGTCGACCAACATTTTGGTGGCAGCCGAGACTTGAGCATTCTGGTCGAGGGGGAGATCGAATCTCCGGCGGTGTTGCAGCGGATGGTCGCGCTGCAGGCTGACATCGACCAAATCGCTGAGGTCGGCACCTCCACCTCCGTCGCCAGCGTGGTCCAACGCCTCAATCAGGTCTTGCACGATGACGATCCGGCTGAGCACCGAATTCCCGACAGACGCGATCTGGTCGCCCAGGAGCTCCTGCTCTACTCGATGTCGGACGGCGACCTCGAGGAGCTGGCAGATCCCGCCATGACCGCGGCGCTCATCCTGTGCCGGGTGCACTCCCTCACCACCCGTGAGGACACGGTGTTGCTCCAGCAGATCCGCGAGAAGATCGCTCGGCACAGTGAGGGTGTCTTTGAGGCTGATGTCACCGGCGCCGGGGTCTTTATCGCCGAGCTCGCCGGCCTGATCGTCCGCTCCGCTCTCATGTCCCTAGCGGCGGCCATCCTCATGGTGTTCTTGATATCCCTGGCCGCGATTCGTTCGGCGCGCCTCTCCCTGTTGTCGGTGGTGCCGTTGACGGTGGCGGTCGTCTTGAACTTCGGCCTGATGGGGCTGTTCGGGGTGACCCTCAACATCGCCACCGCCTTGATCACCTGCATCGTCATCGGCGTGGGGATCGACTACGCGGTGCACACCGTGGCGCGCTTCCGGGACCTGGCTGTCGACCGCTCGCGTACGGAGGCGGCACAGGAGGCGGTGCGGACCGTGGGGCGACCGATCCTGATCAACGCCCTGGCCGTGGCCCTCGGGTTTTCGGTGCTGCTGGTCTCCGGTTTTACGCCGATCAAATATCTCGGGGCGCTCGCGGTCCTGGCGATGTTCTCGACCTCGGTAGGCGCCCTCACCCTGTTGCCGGCGTTGCTCGGGCTGGGTGGATCCCGGGATGGAGATGTCGCCGGCGGGTGAGCGCCGCGGCGGTTCGTGGTATGGAGGCGGACGTCCGGTCCCGAATCGGCCGCCGAGCGAAAAAGGAGTCCGAGGATGTCCCAGGATCTGTTGACCACCCTTGGTGCGGTTCCGTTGTTTAGCACTCTCGATCCAACCGAGTTGGGCAAGTTTGCCGATCTGATGGCGCCCCAGGACTTCGCCCTCAACCAGCCGATCTTGGTCGAGGGTCACCCCCCCCCGGGCCTCTACGTGTTGCTCGACGGCACGGTGGCGGTGATGAAGAACAAGGATGACGGGGCCGATCACATTTGTGATCTCGACGCCGGCGAATGCCTGGGCGAGGTTGAGATCATCGATGACACCCCATGCGCGGCGAGCGTCGTCGCGTACGGTGACGTCAAGACGGTCGTGATCGTCAAGGACAACCTGGAGCACTTCTTCACCACCAACCCGGTCGCCGCGAACAAGATCCTCCGGCAGATGGTCGGCGTATTGGCCGGTCGACTGCGGCAGTCCAACGTCAGCTACTCGAGCTTGATGACCATCGCCGAGGCGGTGGGGGATTAGGACGGGGCTCGAGTCGGGCGGGCTGAGCACCCCAACAATGAGCGGCAGCGCGGC
The DNA here is from genome assembly GCA_030590185.1 of Deltaproteobacteria bacterium. The sequence continues at coordinate 1,789 of JAUUZB010000343.1, read as the reverse complement.
CGGAAAGGGCATCTTCCGTTGACGAGGTTCGACCACCTGCTGACTTGTGTCGCCGTCGCGGGGCTGCTGCCGGGCTGCGAGCTACCGGACACACCGGCCTGCACTCAGAAACTCGAGGCCCTGCCGGGCCGGACCGACCGCGGAGCGATCTGCATGTGCCCAGCGGACGCTGGTGGCCGGCCGGTGTACGGCACCGGGACCTACACCACCGACTCCGATATCTGCTCAGCCGCCCTGCACGCCGGCGCGGTCCTGCCGGGCAAGGGGGGCAAGGTGCGCCTCCTCACCTCGCCGGGGTGTCAGCTCTACCGCGGCTCGGCGAGTCACGGCATCAACTCGGCGCGGTGGGGCGCTTATGGCGCCAGCTTCTTCTTCGCGGGGCACGGCGACGGTCGTTGTTATCAGCGGCCCAAGGGGGCCTGCCCAGACACCTTCAGAGATGCGATCGCCGAGGGGAGCCTGACACCAGCGGGCGAGCTGAGCTGCACGTGCGACTCTGCCATGGTCAACGGCCCGTTGTGGGGTACGGACATCTATACCCACGACTCGTCGATCTGCCTGGCGGCGGCCCACGCCGGGGCGATCGACAAACACCAGGGCGGTGAGGTTCGAGTCCAGCGCGCGCCGGGGTGTCCGGTCTATGTCGGTTCTGACCGTCGCGGTATCCAGGCGAACCGATGGCGGGCCCACCAGGTGAGCTTTTTCTTTCCGGGTTACGGCGACGGGCTGTGTTACGCACCGCCCGAGGGTGGCTGTCCGCCAACCTACGACAACCTGCCGAGCATGGTGCGCAGCGGCGATTATTCCTGCCGTTGCGACGCCAACCTCGCCACCGGTGGCCTGTGGGGGACCGACATCTACACCACCGATTCTTCGATCTGTCGCGCCGGGGTTCACGCCGGTGCGGTACCGATGGAGACCGGGGGTCTCGTGACGGTGCGCCCGGCGCACGGCTGTGATCGCTATATCGGCTCCCAGCGCAACGGCGTTGCGTCGGCGCCGTGGGGGCCGTTCAAACGCAGCTTCTCGTTTGTCGGCCACGGCAACGGGTTGTGTGTCGAGCCGAACGGGAATCCGGTGGCCCAGCCGCCCGACTCGCCCGGGCGGTGAGGGCGTCGGTCCGCCTCGACGCTCAGAATTTGAAGACCAGCACGTACGGCGATTTCTTGGTGTGGGCTTTTTTCACTTGCACCTTGCGGACCCTTGATTTGCCACCGTTCGCCTTTTGAACCTTGACGACGCGGGTCCCGGTGGCGACCCGAGCCGCCTTGAGCGGCGCCCGCCCGATGCGTTGCCCGTCGATGGTGACCACGGCGTTCTTCGTGTTTTTGACCTTCACGGTTAGGTAGCCGTGGGAGCTGACCGGCTCAAACGGTCTCAACTCGTCCCCGATCACCTCGTGCGGCAAGGAGCTGGCCGGTCCGTAGAGGAACCAGACAAAGGCGCCGCCGGCTGCGCACAGGAGCACGACCATCAGCCAGGGCCCCCAGGCGCGGCGCCCGGCAGCCTTTTCCTCCCCTGAGTCGGCGTCAATTTCGTCCCCGGTGTTGGCGCGGGCGCGTTCGCGGAACTCGAGGCGGGCGCGCCAGTCCTTGCGGTCGTGGGTCTCGCCGGTGGGGGTGAGCTCCCGCAGCAAGGGAGTATTGGCGTCGTCGTCGCTGGCGCCGGTGCTCTGCGGGGCGACGTTGTTCGGGCGAGCCCCGCGGGTGGCGGGTGTTCCCGACCGCCCGATCTTGGTGGGGGCGGTCGATGACTGGCTGCCGTCAAAGGCCGAGTGGAAGGTTTGGGT
>JAUUZB010000924.1 GCA_030590185.1 Deltaproteobacteria bacterium | reverse complement strand
TCAGCAATCAATAGCAGCCGAGTAGCGATGCTCCGCGTCTGCCTCACCTTCCTGGCGATCCTCGTCGTGGCGGTGATCATCACCGCGATCAACGACGAGCTCGCGGTCCCGATCCCGGACTGCCAGCCCGAGGCAGAGCAGAGCGACTACCAGATCGAGCACGCTGGCGAACGGCGAGCCTTCATCATCCTGGTCGATTCGCTGCGCTACCGGAACGCGGTCGATCCGAAGATGATGCCGAATCTGGTGGAGCTGCAAGAGCGCTCCGCCTACGGCCGAGTGGAAGCCAGCCGCGACGCGGTCACCAAACCGGCCGTGGCCGCTGCCTTCATCGGCAGCGACTCTTTTCGCGCCCTCGGGTTCGTGGACAACTTCCTGGCCGGCGCCGCGCACGAGAGATCGCTCTTCACCGAGTTGGCAAGGTCCGGTCTCGAGACCCTCGTCTACACCGACCGCTCCTTCGACCAGTTCGGCGACAGCGTCACGGTCCGCGAGAGCCGCCTCCACGACAAGACCGCGGCCCTGACCCAGAGCTTCCTGGACGACGACGGGGTGGTGAGGAACTTGACCGTCGCCAGAGAGGCGCTCGCCGCATTCGTCAACCGCGAGTACGACGTGGTGATCATGCACCTGCTGGCCACCGACTGGGTGGCCCACGTCCGTCGCCCTGGTGCCGAGCGTTATGATCGGGCCTTCTTTCTGGTCGACGAGTTCATCGCCGAGGCCGCGGCAGCGGTCGATGAGCGCGAGATTCTCATGGTCATGGGTGACCACGGCCACAACGAAGCAGGCGTGCACGCGCCGGGGATGGTCATCCCGACCTTTGGCCTCTACCGGGGCGCCGCCTATCGACCCGGTACGGATTTCGCCCCCGCCGACATGGTGGTTCACCGTTACCTCTTGGGGTTTGGCCTCGGGGTAGGGCTGCCGTGCGGCTATCAGGGCCGCGCCCACAGCGAAGCGCTCGCCCCGCTCGGGCCCCTGTCGGACACGTACGCCGCGGGGCCAAAGAGCGCGGGACAGGCACCGACCTCCCTGTGGGCGTGGCTTCTGGTGGCTGTTGTGGCTGGCCTGTTCGGCAGTCTGGTCCCGGCGCTCGCAACGGTCGGCCTGCGGCGGCGGCTGATCGGGATCGTGTTGGTGGGAGGCGCCGGCGGTCTGTTCTCGTGCGGGTGGGGGTCGCTCCAGATCTACCTGCGGCCGTGGATCCACGCCTCATACCATCCCCACGAGGTCTACTGGCTGGTGGCGATGGCGTTGGGCTTGGCTGCCGGTTTGCGCTGGGGCGCGCGGCGCACAGCCTGGGTGTTCTTGGCCGTTTTTTGCCTTCTCCTCCCCGCGACCGTCTACCCCTACGGGGCCATGGCCACCATGGCGCCGGTCTGGTTGGTCTGGTTGGCCCTGGTGCTCATCGCCTGGGCGCGGCGCCGCCCGCCCTTCTCAGAGACCGAGCCCCGAGTGTGGTGGCGCCGGATCATGGGCGTGGGCGTGCTGGTGCTCGCCTTTTCTTTTGTTCAGATGTGCGCGCTACCGGTGGCGGTCAAGCACGAGTTCCTGACCTGGTCAGCCTTCATCCCCCAGATCTCGCCGCGCTGGAGCACAGCCTGGCCGCGGTATGCCTGGTGGGCGTTGTTGATCATCTTCTATCACCCCCGCCCGACCCGATCGTTTGGAACCGAGCGCCGTGCCTGGGCCTCCGAAATGCTCTGGCAGCTCGTGCCGGCCATCATCGCCGCGACCCTCATCTACAGGTTGCAGCTCGCTGGCGGCTTCGCAAAGAATCCGGCGACGGTGGCGATCGTGGCGGCGCTCATCGTCGCGCTGTTGATCCTGCGCCGGCGCCAGGACGACCGCCTCGACGCCACCAAAGAGATCGTCTGGGTGGCGATCGTCTACCTCGCCTTTCTCTACACGGTGCGCCTCCCATGGATCGCCTACTGGCATTTCGACTGTCTGCTCGCCGGGGTCGTGTTGAGCGCCAGGGCGGTCAGTTGGATTGCCGAGCCGGAGCGGTCCTCACACCGGCTGCTGATCCTAACCCTGGGCACGATCGCCGCGGGCTGGTGCACCTTGGCCTATGGCGTGAATCGGCTGGAGTGGGAGGTGCTGTACGACTGGTTCGATCCGATAACGGTCGAGGACCGGGTCGGTTGGTTCCTCCCCTTCATCGTCGGGAAGTGCGGGTTGTCGGTTTGGCTGGTGCGGATCCTCATCGAGCGGGTGCTCCCCGCTCCCCGCTGGCGCGACGAGCTGCGCGCCCTGAGCCTCGTGGCGATCTCGATCACCGTGCTCTTGGGTCTCGGGTTGGGGATGGCGCGCCTGGAGCCCGGCGGCAAATCCTACCTCGAATGCGTCATTCAGATCGCGGTCATCCTCGTGATCGCGACCGGTCTGCTCTGGCCAGTGAGCCCGCGCCCGTCCCCCATTTTTTGCACAAAAAAAAGAGGTCACGCCGAAACGTGACCTCCTTTTTTCATTCAAAGCATTGTCACCGGGCCTAAACTGCCGGCACGGCGACGTAGCTTCGAATTATCGCGCCAGAACTAAGCAGTGCAAGCAGTAATGGTCGAGCCGTCGTAATCCACGACTGAGGTCGCGGTGTCACAGCTGTACCCGTCGTACATCGCCTTGAACGACTCTTCGATCTCGTCGCTGTTGCTGCAAACATCATAGCCGGTGCCATAAACGCTGCAATCGGTTTCGGTGAACGTGGTGATCCCACATTCCTCATACACCGCAGCCACGGTCACGTTACCATCTTCGCAGATCTTCTCGAAGTCCGCGCCGCCACCGCCACACGCCCAAAGGCCGAGACCAAGGACTGCCATACAGGCAACTACATACTTCATGTCATCCTCCAAAGTGTACACTGTTGGCTGTGCTGCATGCATCAACCAAGAAACGTTTCTAGCGGCCCCTTACCACCGACTTCGGAGCAAAGACAAGAACCTTGTTCCCGTCCAAACCCTGCTCGATGAATCATGGCCACTCATAACCATTGACGGTGAGACATACACGGAACTTCATTGTCGTTGCAAAACCTTTCTGAGCTGGAATGCAAAAAAGGGCTGGTATGACATGCAAGTCGCGGTCTGCTCTCGCGGCCTTTTGCCCCTGTTCGGTTGCGCGCCACTCGCGCCACTCGCGCCTCGAGTGGTCTCGCGTGGCTCG
>JAUUZB010000404.1 GCA_030590185.1 Deltaproteobacteria bacterium | reverse complement strand
CTGGTGATCAACGGCGACTTCGAGCGCGAGCAGGCCTACCGCATCGCCCTGGTACCGACCGCCCTGGTCGATCGTTCCGGCCGCTCCCTGGAGATGAGCGGGCGCAACGCGGTGTCGGTTTGGTTCCCGCGCCGCACGCCCTACTTGCGCTGGGAAAAGAGCTACGGCGTGGTGGAGACCTATGGGCCCAAGCAGTTCCCGGTGCAGGGTCGGCGCCACGGCAAGGCAGATCTGCGCCTCTATGCCGTCGATCCGCTCAACCGTTCCTTCTGGCCCTTCCCGGATTCACCGGTCTCCGTCGATGAAGCCAAGGCGCCGCCGGGGCCGGGCGAGGAGGAGGAGCCCTGGAAGGATCTCTACGCCATCGGTACCAGCGCCCTGCGCCAGCGCCTACGACAGCTCGGCACGCCCGGGGTGTCGACCATCGTGGAGTTGCCGCTCGCCAACCAAGGGAGCGCCGCCAGCTTTGGGCTCGATCTCGAGTCCCACCTCGTCAAGCTCAGCGGCCGCAACGTACCGGGGCATTATCTGGTCGGGCTGCGTCGCCTGGACAACTCCACGGTTCGCTCCTGGGTGCGGGTGCAGGTCACCGACCTGAGCCTGACCGCGGTGGAGGAGACCGGGGGCGTGCACTTTGTGGTGACGTCGCTCAAGGACGGCATGCCGGTATCCGGCGCCCAGGTTCAGGTCGAGGGTCGGCTCCAAGAGGGCCGCACCGATCGCTGGACGACCTTTTTCTCCGGCACCACCGATAGCCAGGGCATCCTGCACTGGAACGCGCCGGGCAACACCCCGCGGCGCAGCGAGACGATCCGGCGGATCGTGGTCAAGAAGTACAAGGACGTGTTGGTGCTCAACCCCAACCGCTCCCCCCAGCGCTACCACAACAACCACTGGGGCAGCAGCAGCGGCACCTGGTTGCGCTGGGTGTTCAGCTCCTTGAGCGGGCGGGGCGAGTCGCCGCGGGATCTGTGTCACGCCTTCACCGAGCGCCCCATCTACAAGCCGGCGGAGAAGGTCCACATCAAGGGCTACGCCCGCACCCGTCACCACGGCCGCATGACCAACATCACCGGCGAGGGCACGGTGGTGATCGACGCCCCGGGCAGCGACACCTGGCGGCTGCCGGTGGAGCTCACTCGGGAGGGGAGCTTCTATGTCGAATGGGACGAGTCCGAGATACCGACCGGGATCTACCGGGCGCGTTTCGAATCGAAACACGACAGCGCGCGCTGTAGCGCCACCTTCGCGGTGGAGGCGTACCGTCTACCGAAGTTCGAGGTGAAGATCCTCGGCCCGGATATCGCGCCCTACGACCGACCCTTCGAGGTCAAGGCGCTCGCGACCTACTACGCCGGCGGCGAGGTCACCGGCCGGCCGGTACGCTGGCGGGTAACGCAGTATCCCTATACCTGGCAGCCGGAGGGTCGACCGGGCTTCTTGTTCTCCTCCGACGGCCGCTTCTCGCGCACCGGGCGCTTTGACGCGACCCCGGAGCGCACCAGCGAGGACGAGACCAACAGCCGGGGCGAGTCGGCCCTGGTGATCAACCCGTCCATCGAGCCGACCGCTCACCCGCGGACCTACTCGGTGGAGAGCACCATCACCGGCGCCGATGGGCAGACGGTCACGACCTCGCGGCGCTTCAACGTGGTGCCGGCCTTTGTCATCGGCGTCAAGCTGCCGCGCTATCTCGAGCGCGCCGAGGCGATCCAACCGGAGATCATCATCGTTGGTCCCAAGGGCAAAGCGATCGCCGGCCAGGAGATCACTCTTCGACTCAAGCACCGCCAATGGCATTCCTATCTTCAGACCTCCGACTTCACCAGCGGCGTCGCTAAGTACGTCAGCGACGTGGTCGACGTGCCGGTGCTCGAGCAAAAGCTGGTCAGCACCAACGGCGTGCTCAAGCCGCGCCTGCCGATCGAGCGTGCCGGGGTCTACCTGGTGGAGATCGAGGCCCAGGATAAGCTCGGTCGGGCTCAGATCGTCAGTGCAGATCTCTACGCCGGCGGCGATGAGCCGGTGACCTGGGAAAAGGCCGAAGCCGGGGTGTTCAAGGTTTCACCGAGCAAGGCGAAGTACGAGCCCGGGCAAAAGGCGACCCTGATCATCCAGAGCCCCTACCAGGAGGCGCGGGCGTTGGTGATCGTGGAGGCTCCGAACGAGAACCGCTACACCTGGCTGCCGGTGCGCAGGGGCAAGGCGACCTACTCGTTGAAGGTGGAAGAGGGTTGGGTGCCGCGCTTGCCCGTGCACGTGGTGCTGATGCGCGGTCGGACCCACTCGGGCAAGAAGATCGGCAAGCTGGGCACCCTGGATCTCGACAAGCCGGTGACCGTGGCCTCAACGGCGTGGCTTCAGATCGAGCCGGTGGAGAACATCGTCGAGGTGACGCTGGAACACCCGGAGAAGGCGCGGCCGGGGCAGACGATCCCGATCACCGTGCGGTTGAAGGATCCGAAGGGCAAGCCGCTCGCCGGCGAGGTCACCCTGTGGTTGGTCGACCAGGCGATCCTCGCCCTGCGCGAGGAGGAGCGACTCGATCCCCTGCCGGACTTCATCACCGCCCGCCAGAGCTACCTGGACGTGCGCGACACGCGCAACTCGATTCTGGGGCGCATCCCCTTCGCAAAGATGCCCGGCGGCGACGAGGGTGAAGAGGATGACAGCCCCCTCGACAAGGCGACGGTGCGCGAGAACTTCCAGCCGGTGCCCTACTACAACCCGGCCCTCCGGGTGGGAACGAGCGGCGTGGTGAAGGTCAACGTTGACCTGCCGGACAACCTCACGGTCTTCAAAATGAGGGCCAAGGCGATCAGCGGCACCAGCCGGTTTGGTGTGGGTACGAGTGAGGTGGCGGTGCGCCTGCCGCTCTTGGTGCAGCCGGCCCTGCCGCGCTTCGTGCGGCCCGGGGATACCTTTGCGGCGACCGCCATCGGTCGCGTGGTGGAAGGGGAAGGCGGCGCCGGGGCGGTGCAGATCAAGACCGACGGCCTGACGGTGAGCGGGAAGAATCAGCGCGCCGTTACCTGGAAGCCCAAGGAGGCGCAGCCCCTGAGCTTCTCGGTCACCGTGCCCATGCCGCCGCTCGCCGAGGACGGGACTCTCGCTCGGGATGACGTGGAGATCACCATGGGCGTGTCCCGCAAGTCGGACGGCGCAGCCGACGCCTTCATGGTGAAGCTGCCCCTGCGACCGGACCGCCGGCCGGAGGTCATTCGTGAGCTGTTGGCGTTGAAGAAATCGGCTACCGTGCCGAAGCTCGCTGAGCCCGCCCGCGCCGGCTCCCTCAAGCGTTCGGTGGTCGTCTCCTCGGAGCAGGGAATCGTGCGCCTGGCCGCCGCCCTCGATGCCCTGCGCCAGACCCCGATGCAGTGCACCAAGCAGCGCATCGATCGCGCCCGGGCCTATCTCGGCACGGTCAAGCTGCGCGACCGACTCGGGATGGGCGAGGGCCGCAAGCAGCTCGAGAAGGCGGTCAACGACACGCTCCTGTGGCTCGAGGAGGTCGTCGACCGTCGCGGCTTGATCGCCAACTGGCCCGGCGGTGACGGTCAGGTGGCGCTCACCGCCGCCGCCTTGCAGTTTTTGGTTGAGGCGCAGGGCGGCGGCTTCAAGGTCGACCGCGGGTTGCGCAGCGGGTTGGCGCGACGGTTGAGTCAGGCCTTGCGCTCCGACTATCGCTACTTTGTCAGCGGCGAGTCCTGGTTTGAGCGCACCACCGCTCTGTTGGCGGTGACCGCCGACGGCAAGTTTGAAGAGGCTTACTTCTCGGAGCTCAGCCGGCGGGCGAGCTATCTGAGCAACGAGGGGGTCGCCAACGTGGTGCTCGCGGCTCACGCGGGCGGCAAGGGCAGCAGCTCAGCCACCGAGGATCTCGTGCGTCGGGTCAAGAACGGCATCACCGTGCGCTTGCATCAGGGGCGTGAGATCTACGCCGGCCTGCGCGAGGGTCGCACCGACCGCAGCCCGTTCGTGTTGCCCTCTGAGACCCGCACCCTCTCCTTGATGACCCGGGCGGTAAATCTCTCCGAGCCTGACGGAGACCGGATGCCGATCTTGATCGAGGCCTTGGTCGGCCTAGGTGACGCCAACGGTTGGGGCAGCACCGACGCAGACTCCGCGGCGCTGCTTGCCCTAGCGGATCGTCTGGTGAGCGCCAACTCCGAGGACGGGAGCATCACCCTGCGCGAAGGGGGCAAGAGTCACACCTTGAAGCTCGGTCGCGGCCAACCGGTCGCGAATCAGTCCGGGATTGGTCCGGGCGAGGTGAAGCTGCAACTCACCGGCAGCCTGCCGGAGGCGATCGCCCTGGCTCGCACCCAGTATCTGCCCAAGGCCCCGGGTGACCGCCAGAAGGCCTTCTCCCAGGGCTTCGTGATCGAGCGCAACTTGCTGCTGGTGCAGGGGGATGGTGCGCCGCCCAAGCGTTTCCGGCTCACCGAGCCGGGCACCAAGCTGACCTTTGCGAACGGCGCGGTGATCGAAGAGCACGTCCGGGTGGTGAATCCGAAGCTGCACCACTACGTGGCGATCAGCGTGCCCTTGGCCGCCGGCATGGAACCGCTCAACCCGAGTCTCGCCACCGCCCCGCCGGAGGCGACGCCGAGCGGGAGTCAGACCAAGCGCGCCTCCTACGTGGCCTTCTACGACGACTCGGTCACCTTCTATTTCGATGAGCTACCCAAGGGGACCTACGACTTTTACTTCCGTTTGCGCGCCATGATCCCCGGCAGCTTCATTCAACCGGCGGCGATCGCCGAGCTGTTGTTCGACGCTTCGGTGCGGGGCAACACCCCGGGCGCCTTGATCACCGTCGAGCCGGCCACCGAATAGTGCGGCGACTGCGACCCAATGATTTTGTGTTCTTCATTCCCGTTCGCCCTGAGCGAGCGAAGCGAGTCGAAGGGTCCTTCGATGCGCGGCCGGCTATCGCTGGCTACGGCCAAGGGCGAACGGAAACGAGACGCATCTCGTTCACTCCATTCCAGTCGAGGCAATAGGCGATGCGCCGGGTCCTGCAGCTAGCAGCGTTGATGTTGGGGGGCGCCTTGCTCGCCCTGGTCATCGCGGCGGGGCTGCGCACCGGTCTGTACGCGCCCGAGCCGACCCTCATGCTGCTCGACAGGGAGGGTAGGTTCCTCGGCGAGGTCCCGGCCAGCGACGGCGATGAGCGACTCGGTTTTTGGCCGATCGAGGAGCTGCCCATG
>JAUUZB010000420.1 GCA_030590185.1 Deltaproteobacteria bacterium | reverse complement strand
GCCGCCGACGTCTCTTGGAAACCCTCTGCGGCCAGCGCCCTGTCGAGTCTGGTGCAGGAGGAGCTCGTCTCCGAGCCGGAGCCGGCCGCCGCGGCCGGGGGTGGCGCAGCCGCGCCGGTGCCGGACGGGATGCCCTCCTTTGGCGCGGGCGGCGATCTGTTCGGCGGCCCCACACCAGGCGCGGGCAACGGCGGCACGGCGCCGCCCACCTTTGCGGCGGCTGCCTCCGATGGCTTCGCCAGCAGCGGCGGTGGTTTCGCCATGCCAGCGCCGGTACCGGCGGCGAGCAGTGGCGGTGGCTTCAAGGGGATCTACGTCTTTTTCGGCTTCATCGGCCTGGCCGTGCTCGGCCTGCTCGCCTTCGTCGTTTTTATGGTCGTCAACCGACCGCAGGCGATAGTGGCTCAGCCCGGCGTTCCTGCAGGCCCCCCGGTGGCGGTGGCCCCAGCAGCGGCTGGTGCCCCGGTTGCCGCTGTGCCTGCGGCCGGGACCACGGCAGCAGCCGCGGCGCCGGCCACAACTCCGACCGCTTCCCGTGGCGTCAAGAGTGGCGGCAAATCCGGCGGCAAGTCCGGCGGCAAGTCCGGCGGCAAGAGTGGCGGCAAATCCGGCGGTAAGTCGGGCGGCAAGTCGGGCGGTAAGTCCGGTGGCAAGTCCGGCGGTTCCATGGATGACGTCTTCAAGAAGGACGTCAAGGAAAAGCTCTCCATCCAAGACATCGTGGGCGGTGTGAAGAAGAACGCCGGGAGCGTCATGGGCTGCCTGAAGTCAGCCCGCAGCAAGGGCGAGATCGTACCTGGCACCTACAAGCTGATCCTAAATTGGGACATCAAGCCGAACGGTTCGGTGGCCAACGCCCGCATGGTCGGACCCTCGAAGGTCATGGGCACCTCCCTGCCGTCCTGTTTCGCGCGTTCGATGAGGAAGTGGAAGTTCTTGGCCTCCAAAAAGGGAGCGCCGGTGAAGAACTTCCCCTTCGGACCCTTCACCGTCAAGTAGGTCGGTCGGGCGCCCCGAGGCTAGAAGTAATCTGGCATCCACGGCGCTGGCCCGGCAAACAGCATGTCGGCCTTGGCCACCGTATCGGGGCTGGCGTTGATCTCGCCGATGTTGCGTAGCTGGCTGGCCGAGTGGTTGCCTGAGTAGAGCGACGCCAAGGTGCGGACGTTGAGCCGCAGGTCGGCTCGGCCCCCGCGTTCGACGGTCGGCTTGCCCTGCTCGAGCCGGAGGATGAAGCGGTCTTGGTTGCTCTCTAGGATATCGTCGGTGACCGCCATGTGCAGCTCCACTTGGACCGGCGGGTAGCCGCGGTGCTCGAGGGCCCTGGGCAGGTCCACGATTCGGAGCATCCAACGGTGACAGCGCTCGACCCGCGCCGGAAGCTCCGGGAGAGCGAGCAACATTGTGTCGCGGTGATCGCCGCACCAACGCAGGTTCGTGACCATGGAGCGGTGGTCGGCGAAGAAGGTCCAGAGTCGCAGGGCCGCTTTGCGATTGGTCGCCACCCAGTCCTTGATCTCGATCTCGCAAGCGAGATCCTCCTGGCGCTGGGTGAAGATGACGTAGGCCTCCAGCCCGTCCGCGGTGCCCACGCCGTAGATCTGGACCGGCCGTGCGTCGATGTCGTGCAGGACCCGGTGCCAGATGGCATCGTTGCGGTCGAGGTTGCCGTTGCTCAGCCTGCCCCGCTCCCGGTCGAGGATGGCGAGCGCATCGCGGTGTGAGGGCTCGAGGGGAAAGACCGATGGGTCGCGGTGCCCCCGCGGCAGTTGGTCCGCCGGGGCGACGAATCGAGTCCACAGTCCGCCGGCCGCGAAACCTACCCGCCGGCAGACGTTCTCGGTGGTCGGGTGCAGCGCCGCGATCGGGACCCGTTGTCTTTGCAGCTCGATCAGGGTGTGGGTCAGCAGATTCCGCGCGATGCCCGCGCCGCGTAACTCGGGCGCGACGGCGATGCTCGTCACCCCGGCCATGCGGATCCGGCGTCCACCGAACCACTGACCCATGTCATAGAGGGCCAGGCCGGCGACCAACTCACCGTCCAGGCGGGCGAGGAGCGTGTTCTCCGGCGGCATCACCGCGCAAAACCGGTCCCAGCCAGGGTCGCCGAGGGAGAAGGTGTGGTCGAGGAGTGGGCGGAACTCAGCGAGCTCGTCCGGGCTGGCTGCGGGTGAGACGATGATGGTCACGGGGCAGCTCCAGCACGGGCAGGCGGTATCGGTCGCAGGCGGGGCGAGCCGACCGAGGCCGCCTGGCTTGGCCTAGAAGTATTTTTCCACCAGGGGCCCGAGCTCACGAATGCGCTCGGCGGGGATGGCGTCCGGCTGGGTGATGATCGCGTGGGCCAAGGCCGAGCCGCAACCACAGGCGGTGCTCGTCAGCTCCGCGACCGCCGGGATGGCCGCGGTGATCACCTTCTTCACGTTGGCAGTGTTCTTGTTGAGGATCTCGATCACCGCATTGGCGCTGACGTTCTCATCGGTCTCGTGCCAGCAGTCGTAATCGGTGGCCAGGGCGATGGTGGCGTAGTGGAGCTCCGCCTCGCGGGCGAGCTTGGCCTCCGGCATGGCGGTCATGCCGATCACGTCGACCCCCCAGCTGCGGTAGGTCAACGACTCGCCGCGGGTGGAGAAGGCCGGGCCCTCCATGCAGATGTATGTCCCGCCTCGGTGGCAGGTGATCCCGGCGGCCTCGATCACACCGGCGACGCGCTCGCGCAGGGTCGGGCAGGTCGGGTCGGCGACCGAGACGTGGACCGCCAGGCCATTGCCAAAGAAGGTCGGTGCGCGGTGGATGGTGCGGTCGATGAACTGGTCCGGGAGCACGAAGTCCCCCGGCGCGATCGACTCCTTCATGGAGCCGACAGCGGAGACCGAGATCAACCACTCGACGCCGAGGCTCTTGAGGGCGAAGATGTTGGCGCGGTACGGCACCTCGGTCGGTAGCAGCCGGTGGCCGCGGCCGTGGCGGGGGAGAAAGACGAGCTGCGTGCCGTTGAGCGTACCGGTGACCAGCACGTCCGAGGGTCGACCGAAGGGCGTCTCAACCTCGACATCTTTGACGTTGTCCAGGCCTTCCAGGGCGTAGAGGCCGCTGCCGCCGACGATTCCGATGGTGGTCATGGTGTGTCTCCCAACTCTTTAGGGAGGCACGAAAAGCACGTCGCGCCGCCTGGGACAAGGCGAAATGTCACCACCAAGATGCAGGGGTCGCCCAGACGCCCACCCCACGCGCCGCTTAGCGCTCTCGGCGGCTAACGGAGCTCGTCCCCGGTCTTCTCGAGCTTCTGGCCGACGTTCTGGACGGTGTCGCCGAGCTCCTCGGTGGCGTCGGCGACGTTGTCGCGCAGCTGCTGGCCGTAGATCCACATTCCCCCGGCGCCCAGGACGATGCCGGTGACCAGGCCGATGAACAGGGGTTTGAGGCGCACGGCGGGCTCAGAAGGTGATCAGTAGGCTGGTGAGGATGGTGGCGACGACCTGCTCTTCGCTCTTGAAGCGGTAACCGATCTGGTCGTAGGAGGCGACCCCGGCGGTGCTGCAGGTATCGGAGTCGGTGTAGCCGCAGTAGTAGGGGTTGCGGATGTCGTCGGTGGGTCCGTCGGCCGGATCGTCGACCCGGTTGTTGCCGTCCCGGTCCTCGCCGGCGGTCTCCATGGTGAGGAAATGCTCGCTGCCGTATTGGATCCGGAAGCCGAGGGTGAAGCGTACATAGGTGGCGATGTCGGCGATGATCCCGATCTCACCGCCCATCAGGAAGTATTGCTCGGTGTAGGTGAGCTCATTGAGGGGGATGGAGAGCTCTGAGTAGTTGCGGCCGTTGGTGTAGAAGGAACCGCGGAAACCGATGTCGATCGAGATTTTGTGGCCGCCGCGCAACGACTCGTAGGGGACGACCTCAAAGCCGGCGGCGAACTCGCCGAGGTAGCTGGGCGCCGAGCCAAAATAGCTCCCGTTGCCCGAGGGCAGGACCTCATCGATGATCACCAGCGCCTCGGGGGAGTGGCTGCTGGTCGGGAAGGGCGCGGTAAAGGACAGGTCGAAGTAGGGGTCGATGTAGCCGCGGCGGTCTTCCTGGTTGCTGATCCCGATCAGACCGAAGTTGCCGATGCGGCGGGAGAAGGCGAGGCCGACCTTGAGCCGGTGGACGCCGTCCCCCATGGGCGCGGGATCGTCGGCGCTGGCGGGTTGGACGCGGTCGTTGGCGGTAGCCTCGCCTGCGTCGGGGTAGTAGGTCTCGGCGGTGTACGGAATGGCCCAGTGCCCGTAGATCACCCACATGGGCTTGCTGTCGTCCCGCTCGTCGCTCAGGGGCGCCCAGCGGAAGCCCCACTCCAAGGCGCCAGGGCCGCTGCGCGCGCCGACCGTGTTGGCTGGGAAGATGGTGCCGTTGACACCCACGCCCCGGTCGACGGAGCTGACTCCGGCATCGACGCCGTCGGCGTAGGCGAACTCGATCTTGTCGTTGAAGGTGATCGGCATCCTTACGGTGGTGGAGAGATCGTGGAAGATGCCGATCTCGCCGTAGATGTTCATCAGCTGGTAGTTGCGGCTCCAGGCCAGCTCGTAGACCGGCAGGCACAGGCGACTATCGGCGGCGTCGCAGCCGGAGATGGTGCGGCCCTGCAAGTTGATCGGTTCGCGGGTGATCTTGCCCCAGTGGAAGGCGAACTCGAAGCTGGAGCCGATGTACAGATCGAACGGGTCATCGCGCTCGGTGTCGCCGATGACGATGGTGTCGACCGCATCTGCCACGTCGGTGCGCACCGCCGCCCCCGCGAGAGAGGTCGAAAGGAGCAGGCCAACGCCCGCTCCCCAACTCAGGAGCGTGCCCAACCGGCGTGCCGCAAAAAAGGAGAGAACTCGTCGCTGCATAGATGAAACTCTAGCCAGTCCAGGCTGTTGGCGCAAGCCGCAGGCGGCCTACTCGTCGTCCCCGGTTCGGTCCCGAAGATCGAATTCCTTCATCTTATTCTGGAGGCCCTTGCGACTAATGCCGAGCAGATTGGCGGCGCGGGTGACGTTGCCGCCGGTTTCGTCGAGGGCCTTGATGATCAGGTCGCGTTCCAGGGTGGCGGTGGCCTGACGGACGATCTCCT
>JAUUZB010000657.1 GCA_030590185.1 Deltaproteobacteria bacterium | reverse complement strand
GGCGCCGGCACCGAGCCCTGACACCCCCCTGGTCGTCGACGGCGAGCTGCGGGGGGTTGGGCCGGTAGATCTGCGCCCCCTAACGCCGGTGCCGATCACACCGCTGGCCGAGCTGCCGATCATCATCAACCGCGCCCGGCTCGCACAGGTGGGCTGGCGCAACGAGAGCCTCACCGAGCGCATCGCCGTCCTGCAACGAGCCGCCAAGCGCATGCTCGGCCAACGCGGCGACGCCATCGATCTGATACGCGAGGAGGTCGGCAAGCTCGAGTGCGACGCCCTGATGAGCGAGGTGCTCGGACCGCTCGATCAGGTCAAGAGCTGGGCGAAGGTGGTGCGCGCCGGGACCGGGCGCCACCCGGTGAAGCTCAACCCGCTGGGCTTCCCCAAGAAGAAGGCCTGGTACGATCTGATCCCGCGCGGCGTGGTCGGCATCATCGCACCGTGGAACTACCCGGTGGCCACCTACTTCCGCTCGGTCTTCCCGGCCCTGATGACCGGCAACGCGGTGGTGATCAAGCCGTCGGAGTACACGCCGCGCACCGCGGCCTGGTTCGCTCGTCAACTCCAGGCCGAGCTACCGGACCATCTGCTGACCGTCGTGCCAGGG
The DNA here is from genome assembly GCA_030590185.1 of Deltaproteobacteria bacterium. The sequence continues at coordinate 3,398 of JAUUZB010000657.1, read as the reverse complement.
GACGGGCCGGTGGGCGAGGCGTTGATCGGCGCTGGCATCGACGCCTGCGTCTTTACGGGCTCGGTGAGCACCGGCGCCCGGGTCAAGATGCTGTGCGCCGAGCGGGACATCCCGGTCAGTGCTGAGATGGGGGGCAACGACCCAGCCATCGTCCTTCGCGACTGCGACCTCGACCGGGCGACCCAGGGGATCACCCACTGGGCCCTGCACAACGTCGGCCAGGCCTGCGGTGGGGTGGAGCTGGTCTACTGCGAAGAGCAGATCGCCAACCTGTTCGTCGACCGCCTGCGGCGGGCCTGGGAAAAGTTGCGCCTCGGCCCAGGGCCCTTCGCCGAGGTCGACATCTCACCGCTGGCCAACCCACGGCAGCTCGAGACCGTGCAGCTTCACGTCAAGGACGCCCTCGACAAGGGTGCGCGCCTGGTGTGCGGCGGCTCGGCCACCGGGGACGGGCTCTGGTTTGAGCCGACTCTGCTCGACAATTGCAACGACGACATGCTGGTGGTCCAGGAGGAGAGCTTTGGCCCGCTGTTGGCGGTGGTGCGGGTCAGCGGCGCCAACGAAGGAATCGAGCGAGCCAACGCTTCTACGTACGGGCTCACCGCCTCGCTTTGGACCGGCGACCTGGCGCGGGCCGAGCGCCTGGCCGAGCGCCTCGACTATGGCGTGATCAGCATCAACAACCACTCGTTAACCGGCGCCATCACCGGCCTGCCCTGGAGCGGCACCCGAGCCACGGGCACCTCGGTCGCCAACAGCGAGCTGGCGCTGGCGACGTTCGTGCGGCCGCGCACCGTGTTGGTCGATCGGGCGAGCGCCCCGGAGCCGTTCTGGATGCCCTTTGGCCAGGACCTCTGGGAGCTCGGCGACATCCTGGCGGACGCGCAACTCGGTCGGGTTGCCCGGGCTTGGAAACTGCCGTTCCTGCTGATGAAGCGGGCTAAGCGGATCCGGGAGTTCTTCTCTTAGACTCGGGCCTCCCAAAAAGCCGTGCGCAAAGCGCGCGAGTCGAAGGGCTTCCTTCGACTCGCTTCGCTCGCTCAGGACGAACGGAATATTGGAGTCGCTCAGGACGAACGGAATATTGGAGTCGCTCAGGACGAACGGGATATTGGAGTCGCTCAGGACGAACGGGGTTGGGCCAGGCATTCTCTCTACTTGCGCTGACTCGGGGTCACCGCTTTAATCGCCGCGATGGTCGTGGTCTTGATGACCGCCGTCATCGCGGCGCCTTCGTTTGCCCAGGTGCTCTCAACACCGGAGCCAGAGGTCGTTGCCGATGCGGCTAGGTTGCGCGCTGAGCTCGAGGGCGAGGAGCGCCTAGATCTCGGTACAGAGGTTCTGGTGATCGTCGGTGAGGTCGATCCGGCGGCCAAGGTCAAGGTGCTCAATGCCATCGACGGTGTCATCGACGATGCGTACGATGCCTACACCGCCTTGAACGCCCCCGCGGCCCTGGCCAAGATTGCCGAGGCGCGGGCCAAGCTCGGGCTGATGGTCGACAGCAAGGAGGCCCGGGAGTTGCTCGCCGAGGCGATGCGGATCAAGGGGTTGGTCTTCTTGTTCATGGAGAAGCCGGACCAGGCCGCGACCGCCTTCTTCTCCAGCTACCTGTTGGAGCCGGATTTCGTGCCGGACTCCCAGGAGTGGCCCCCGGAGGCCCGGCTCGCCTTTGCCGATGCCATCGCGGCGGCGAGGCGCGACCCGGGCGGGATCCTGTCGGTCGACATGGCGCCCACCAGCGCGACCCTGTGGCTCAACGGCCGCAAGGCTGGCATCGGTCCAACCACCCTGTCGGGGCTGCCGCCGGGGGAGCACGTGGTGTTGGCCACCTGCGCGGGGTTCAACCGGGTGACCGCGGTGGTGACCGTGGAGAGCGGCGGCAAGCTCAGTCAGGCGGCGCTCTACCTCGAGGCGCAGCCGCCCGAGGTGGCGCGCCAGGAACGGGCTGCGGCGTTTCGCAGTGCCTTTGGCCACGACGGGGAGGCATATGCCGCGAGGTTCTTGGCCGAGCACCTCGGGGCCGAGCACCTGATCTATGTCACCAAGCACGCCGGGGCGCGCGCCGCCTGGGTGTTGGATGCCTCCGGTGCACGCCACCGGGATCCCGTGGTGGTGGTGGCCGGCAACGACGCGGCTCGGGAAATCCGGATCGCGATCCTCGGTGAGGAGCCGACCATCGATCCCCTCAAAGCCCCGATCCCAGAACCGCCTGATCTGGGGCCCACGGAATGGTACAAACGTTGGGAGGTCTGGATGGTGATGGGCGCGGCGGTCGCGGTGGCTGGGGGGACGGCGGTATACATCGGCGTCTCCCAGAGCCAGAATGAAGACGTCACCATCTATATGGGAGGCTATTGATGAACCGACGCCTGGCTCGCCTCCTGCTGATCTCGGTGTTGGCCGGCTGCGGCAACCAGCCCCGCGGCATCCGGATCGACGTGAAGACTGGCGCCAGCTGCACCGCCACCCCTTCTGGCTACAACATTGAATGCGTCTCTGCCTTCGAGGCCCGCCTGCTCGACGAGAACCTAGAGGTGCTGGAGACCAACTGCGCCGAGGTGAGCGCCGGGGTGTTCGAGTCTGCGAACGATCTGTACACGGTCACGGAGGTGGTCCCGGTCCTGGAAAACATCCAACCACGCGAGGCCATTTATATTGAGCTACGCGGGTATCATGACTTGGTGGTGAGCGAGCAATGCCAACAGGAGACCCCATCCCGGGACGATCTCATGTTCTGGGGCCGCTCCGCGTTGCTCGACATGACCGATGACAGCCTCGAGGTAATCGACATCGACATTGAATGTCGCGACGCCTGTGATTGTGGGGCTATCGACAACGACGCCGCCTGCCCGCTCGCCCTCACCGAGTCGGTCCGGGTCTGCACGCCGCCGCTGCTGTGCCGCTCCTCCTGCGGGAGCAGCGCGGACTGTTGGGATGACGAGGTGAGCTGCCAAGCGGAACACTGCGCCCCAAAGCTGGAGGAGGGCATGTGCTTCGCGTGCGACTCCAACCTCGACTGCACCGACGGGCTCGCCTGCGTGAGCCACACCACCGGCGAGCTCACCGAGCGGTTCTGCGCGCGACTCTGTGCGTCGGACACCGAGCTGGTCGCCTGTCCAGACACCATGGGGTGCCTATTGCCGGACGGCGAGGACCTGGTGCTGCTGCCCTGAACGACGGCTGTCCGCCGCCCTACTTCTTCGGCACCTTGAGATGGTAGCGGTCGATCAGCTTGTACAGATACATCCGATCGATCCGCGCCTTGCGCGCCGCCGCCGCGATGTTGCCATCGGTGCTGGCGAGCAGACGCTTGACGTAGGCCTCCTCGAACTCACTGACCAGGGCGTTCTTCTGCTCCTTGAATGGCTGCTCGATGTCGACGTAGCTCCCGCTGG
>JAUUZB010000642.1 GCA_030590185.1 Deltaproteobacteria bacterium | reverse complement strand
CTGGATCTCGCGGCCGCCCCCCAGGATCTCAGAGACGTCAGCGGCAACCCGCGGCATCTCGGCAGCGCCGGGATCTGGCGTCTGATCGAGCGACGGGAACGGGCCGGGTTTGACGCCACCGCCCACCGCGTGGAGCTGCACAGCCGCTTCGCCCACCCGCTGCTCGGTGTGGTCCTGTTCGTGTTGGCCGCGCCCTGGGTGCTCAGTCCGCTGCGCCGGCGCTCCCTCGCCATGGCACTCGGCGCCGGCGTCGTCCTGGTGGCCGTGGCTCTCGCCGGCTCGCAGATCTTTCGGCTGCTCGCCCTCGGTGGAAAGCTGCCCGCACCTCTCGGGGCGTGGGGTGTGCATCTGGTTTGCCTGGCCTGCGTGCCCTTGGCGCGGGTGGCGCACCGGCGGTGGGGTGGGTGAACGTTTTTCTTGTCGCGAATATCCCCGACGGCCCAACTCCGCTTCCATCGACGTCTTTTGGGACGGTGCTTCCGGCTTTGGACGCGGTGGTGTATGTTCGGATCGTACGCGGTGCGATCTCTTAGGGAGGGGAAAAATGAAATTCATCGTTGCATGCATGGCAGTCGTTGGTCTCGGGTTGTGGGCGTGTGGATCGGGCGGTGGCGGCGATAGCCAGCCAACGAGCTCCAGCTCGCCCGGTACGTGGATCCCCGACGGCAGCATCGGGTTCGATACCGGGCCCGATTTTGTGGACATCTGCATGGACGGCAATGCCAAGATGGCGGCGGTCTATGAGGATTGCGGCGTCACTTCCTACACTGATACGGATTGCAGCATGTACGACACGGGCTACGACGTGTGTACCAACGCCGACCAAATCGCGGAGTCCTTCATCGCCTACTACGACGGCTGGCGCTGCGACACCACGACGTCGATGATTGAGCACGACGGCAGCACGATCACGGCTTGTACTGCCTGAGCGGCTCGGGCGCCGGAGTTCGAAGTCCGCAGGAGAGATCTTTGGCGAAGATGGAATCTGTCGGCGGGGCCGAGCTCCCGGGTGATGAGATCTTGGATCTGCTGACCCGGGGGCTCGGGGCTGGCCTCTGTGTCATCACCAGAGATTTCGAGACCCGGTGGGCCAACGACGTGCTCAAGGAGATCTTCGGCGAGGTCGAGGGCAAGATCTGCTACGAGACCTACAACAAGCAACCCAACGTTTGTACTTGGTGCGGCGCCAAGCGCGTCTTTGAGTCGGGTCATGGGCCGGTCAAGACCATCGCCGTTGGCGAGGACAAAGACGGCAACGAGATCTACTCGCAGATCGTCGCCATCCCGTTCGAAAGGACCAACGGGCTCGTGACCTCGGTGTTGGAGTTCGTGTTGCCCATCACGGAGCACAAACAGCGGGAGAGAAAACTCGAACAAACTCTCAATCGGCTGCGCGAGAGTGAACAGCGCTTCCGCGGGGCTTTCGAGCAGGCGATCGTCGGTGTGGCGCTCGTCTCGCCTGACGGCCGCTTCATCGAGACCAACGGCGCGCTCCACGAGATGCTGGGTTACAGCGCCGAGGAGCTGCTCGATACGCCCTTCAACGACGTCACCTTTGTCGAGGACGCCGAAATCGGTGCGGAGCACCTGCGTCGTGCCCTCGCCGGTGACGTCGAGGCCGTGACCTTCGAGAAGCGCTACCTGCACAAGAACGGCGACATCGTCTGGGCTCGAGTCTCCAGCCGGATCCTGCGCGACCGGGACGGTGAGCCGATCCACTTCGTCACCCACATTCACGACGTGACGGCGAGCAAGGGTTTGGAGAGACGACTGGCCCGCGCCCAGAAGATGGAGGCGCTCGGCACCCTCGCCGGTGGGATCGCCCACGACTTCAACAACGTGCTCTCCGCCATCCTCGGCAATTCGAGCCTCGCCCTGATGGACGCCGCTGAAGATTCTGAGTTGCAACTTCTCTTGCGGGACGTGGTCCGCGCCGCAGACCGGGGGCGGGATCTGGTGGACAAGATCCTGGCCTTCAGTCGCGTGGGTCGAGGCGCAAAGAGGCCGACCCGGGTCAAGGAAGTCGTTGTGGAAACCCTCCAGATGCTGCGGGCCGCGGTGCCCACGACGATCGAGATTCGCCAGCACCTCACCTCCGAATCGACGGTGCTGGCGGACCCGACACATCTGCATCAGGTGGTGATGAACCTGTGCACCAACGCTGCGGTCGCCATGGAACGAGAGGGCGGCGTCTTGTCGGTTGACCTCAACGATGTCACCTCGACCGATGAGCTCGCCGTCCAGCATCCAGGACTCGTCGCCGGCCCCTACCTGCGCCTGAGTGTGAGCGACACCGGGTGCGGCATCCCAGCCGAGTCCAGGGACAGGATCTTCGACCCGTTCTTCACCACCCGTCCCAAGGGCAAGGGCACCGGCATGGGATTGGCCGTCGTCCACGGCGTGGTGGAAGACCACCAGGGCGCCATCGAGGTCGAGAGCGAACCCGGCGAGGGGACCCGGTTCGATGTCTACCTTCCGATCTGCGACGATCCTGGGGTGGGCGACACCGCCACCGAGAGAGCTCCGGCGATGGGCTCGGAGCGCATCCTCTTCGTCGATGACGAGCAGCTGCAGGTTGATATGGCGCGGCGAATCCTGGTCAGGTTGGGGTACCAGGTGACCGCGATGACCAGCAGCCAGGAGGCCCTGGAGGCTTTTGCGTCGGCGCCGGACGCTTTTGACCTCGTGATCAGTGATGTGACCATGCCTGAGATCTCCGGTGATGACCTGGCCCAGAGAATGCTGACCATCCGCCCCGATGTTCCCATCATCCTGTGCACCGGTTTCAGCGAGCGGATCGACCAGCGGCGAGCCGATCAGATAGGGGTCAAGGGCTTCATCATGAAGCCCCTTACTATCAACGACCTGGCCGCGGGGATCCGCGAGGTGCTGGACGATGCTCCTTCTGAAGGGGGGCAGGGACAACGACGATGATGTTCGACGGGCGGATCGGTTTTCCCCATGGGTGACAACCACACACGCTTCGCTGCAGCGACAGACAGCACATCCAGGGACGCGATCTTTCGCCAGTTTGTCGAAGACAGCGACGACCTGCTCACCTGTGTCGACGCAAGCGGTCGGCTGACCTTCGTCAACGAGACCGCCAGCGAGATCTTTGGACTCGCGCCAGAGCAGTGCGTTGGGTTGCAGGCGTTCGAGTTCATCCACCCGGAGGACCAAGATCGCACGCGCCGTTGGTTTGACGAGCTGCTCGCCAGCGGCGAACAACGGGGAACCATCGAGAACCGTCAGGTCAGTCGTGGCGGAGCGGTGAACGTCATGGAGTGGCGGTCGAGCGTTCGCCGGGACGAGGATGGCAATCTCGTGGCGGTCACCGCGATCGCGCGCAACGTGACCAAGCAACGGCAGGCCGAGGAAGCACTGCGGGAGAGCGAGCAACGCCTTCGGGCAATCCTCACCAACGCCAACGCCATCATCTTCATGATCGACACGGAAGGGAAGTTCCTGCTCTCCGAGGGTAGAGCCCTCGCGGTTCTCGGGCTGGCCCCTGGTCAGGTGGTGGGGCAGTCCGCCTGGGAGATCTACGCCGACTTCCCGGAGGTCATCCATGGTATCGAGGAGGCACTCGCGGGGCGGCTGCACAGCGCCATTATCCAGATCGGCGGCGTCTTCTTTGATATTTTCTACGCGCCACACCGCAACGCCGACGGCGAGGTCGTTGCCACGCTAGGCATGGCGCTCGACATCACCGAGCGTCGCAGGCTCGAGGCTCACCTGCGGCAAGCCCAGAAGTTGGAGGCCATAGGCACGCTGGCCGGTGGGGTCGCCCACGACATGAACAACGTGCTCACCGTGATCCTGGGCTTTGGCTCGATTCTCGGAGATGAACTGGGGCCGGGGGATCCGAAGTTTCAGGACATCCAACAACTCGTAGCAGCGGCACGCCGGGGCAAATCTGTGGTGGAGAGCCTTCTCAGGTTTGCCCGGAAAGGCGAGTATCAGAAGCAAACGGTCTCGGCGAACGACACGGTTCGCCAGTTGGTGCAAGTCCTCGAGCGGTCGCTTCCTCGGAAGGTCACGCTCACCACTGACCTCGACGCTCAGCTCGCAG
>JAUUZB010000620.1 GCA_030590185.1 Deltaproteobacteria bacterium | reverse complement strand
CGTCTCGACGAAGCCGTGGATGCCGTTGGCACCGCCCGAGGGGATCGGGCAACGCGCAAGGGCCACCTGCAGATTATCCAATGAAAGGGCCTGCCGTATGATAGCCCGACGCGTCTCATTTGTGTTGCCCCTACTGCTGGGGGTCGCCTGTAAACCCTCCCAACCCGCGCCGAGCCTCGAACGGGTCCAGGCCTTTGAGGTCAAGGGCGGTGTCGAGCGCCTGGTGGGAGATCTCGACGCCACCGGGGACGGCCGCGTCGATGCGGCCGACTGGTCGTTCTTCGACCAGTTAACGAACGCCGCGCGCGCCACGCTGGAGAAGAACGGCACGTCGGTCGGGCCGCGGGTGAAACTCTACGTAGGCCCGCCGGAGAAGAGCGCCCCGGTCTTCTCCCTGGTCGGTCTCCAGAACGGCAAACCGGACCTGAGCCAGGTCCCGGCGGATCGGCTCGAGGAGCTGTGGGTAGAGTCGCGCTGGGCTGGGCAGCAGAGCCGGATCGCCTCCCTGGCCCCAGGCGGACTCGACCGCGCCTTTCATGGCGTGGTGCAGGGACAGGTCGCCGGTTTCAACCCGGCGGCGATGGAGCCGGCCGCGGTCTGCGCGGCGATCGATAGCTTCGACCTCGCGCCCTATCAAAAGCTAGGCCTGCCGGTGGCCGCGGTCTTCGATCTCGACAGCACGGTCTGGGCTGGTAACGTCACCGACGTCTTTTTGGCGATGCTCGCCGACCGCAAGCTGCCGCTGCCGCAGACCAACGCTCCGTTGCAGGAGTTTCTCAAGACCGTTCCTGGCGTCGATCCGAAGGTGGTGGAGACCAACGACGTCAATCAGAACGCGGCGCTCTTGTTCAAGCACCACACCGACCACAGCTTGCCCAAGGAACAACAGGTCAGCGCCAAGGACGCCTTCTACAACATCGTCAAGATGCTCGCCGGCCGCACCCGCGCCGAGGTTGTGCCGGTGGCACGGGCCGCCTTCCACGAGGGGGCGCTCGGGCTGCCGCCCTGGAAACAGCGCGTCTTTGCCGATCCCTCCGGTTGCGGAATGCGTCAGGTGATCGAGCGTCTCGCCAAACGGGGCGTCGAGATCTACCTGCTGTCGGCGACCCTCGACATCCTCGCCGAGGAGGGTGGCGTGCTCTTCGGCGTGCCGCGCGAGCGGGTGTTGGGCAGCGTCCTCGCCGTCGAGGACGGTCGCTACACCGGCGAGGTCGCGGACAGCACCTACTACACCAAGGGGCCCATCGTCCGGCAGTGGTTGGTGGCGCCACCTGTCTTTGTTTTTGGTGACAGCCCATCGAGCGACTTCGGGATGTTGGCCGAGGCCGCAGGCGCTTCCTTTGTCGTCAACCCGCGCCCGCGTTGGAAGACGATCGACGAGGAGCAGGCGGGCTCACGCCTGGTGAGTCTGGCTTATCCAAAGACCGTGGGGGAGCTGTCCGCCCCGGGCCGGTGAAACGTTGGAGGCCGCGTTTGGCCCTGAGGTAGGATAGAGTTAGCGGGATGGTGGTGCGTCGTTTATCCGTGGTCAGTTTGCTACCGGTCGCCCTCTGGCAGATCGGGCTCGTGGGCTGCGGCTCATCCAGATGCACGGAACCGGCCACCGACGCACCCGAGGCTCCGGCGGTGACCGTCTTTGACGTTCATTCCCAGCTCGATGGGGACCCTTGGACCGTGGTGTTCGAAATCGGCTTCACCGACACGGACGGCGACCTCGGCAACGGCCTGGCCGAGTTCTTCTTGGGTGGTGAGCTCAGCGAGGTCAGCCGTCTGTTGTTCGACGTCTTTCGACAGAGCGGCGTGCCCCTAGACGCCACCGACGGGGCAATCGCCATCCCCTTGCGCTTTGGGGAGGACATCAGCGACGGCGCGAGCGTTCGGTTCGCCACCCAACTGATCGACGAGGCGGGGAATCGCTCCAACTGCGCCTCCTTCGAGCTGACCTTTGACGTGGAGCCGCTTTGAGGCCGAGGTGACCCGACCATGATCGACGATTTCGAGCCCCCCCCACCGATCGACCCTGACGAGGGCGACGACGACCCCCGGGGCCTGTTGCCCAAGACGCTTCACAAGGCCCTGGTGACCGGGGTCAGCGCGGTGCTGATGACCGAGGAGGGGATCCGTAACGCCCTGGGAGACATGCGCCTGCCCAAGGAAGCGGTCTCCTACGTGGTGCAACAGACCGAACGCAGCCGCAAGGAGGTCTTTGTCGCGCTGAGCAAGGAGGTCAAGCGCTACCTCTCGAACATCGACGTCTCGGCGGCCATGCGCAAGGCGCTGACCGGCATGCGGGTCGAGGTGCACGCGGACATCCGGTTCCTCGACGACGAGATCGAGACCAAGGTGAAGACCTCGTCGACGGCGGCGGAAGATGAGGAGGGCCCGGCGCCCAAGCCACGCAAGAAGCGCAAGGTGCGCAAGAAGGCGAAGAAGAAGGCGTAGGGGAAGCCGCAGACCGAGGTCCGGCCGCGCTATTGTCGATGTCGGCTTCGCCGGCGACCATAGAGATCTTTCCCCCGCGCCACCCAATGGGCCGCACTGGCCGTGTAGGCCGCCAACCACCAAGGCACGGCGATGACCACCAGGCGGTCTCCTTGCCAGAAGCTCAGGCCCGAGCTCAGGATGAGGCTCGCCGCGAACAGCCAACAGGTGCCCATGAGCCAATCGCGTCGCGTCCAGGTGGCCCACAGGGTGGGGAGCAGCATCACCGCGTGGACCGCGGCGAGCACCTGGTTGACCGCCGCGCTCCACGCCACCAACGCCTCGCCTGCGCCGCCGGGTGGCAGCAGGCCCGCGGGCGTGCCGACCAGGAGGTTTTGGCGCACCAGGGTGTGTCCGTAGATCCGCAGCGCCGTCCACGGATCCCCGGCCAGCATGCGGAGCAACTCCCAACCGCTCTCGTCGGCCAACGCCAGACGGGCGCTCTCGAGGCTCGGTAGTCCGTGGAGCTCCTGGTAAACGAGCGCCCCGTAGTAGAGCCGCAGGGTGTGGACGCCGATGGTCGACAGGGTCACCAGGCCGTGGGTCGCGTAGACGACCGCAATCTGCACGACGAGCGGCGCCAACCCCGCCGTCACGAGAGCTGCGCTGGCGAGCGTGCGGCCGCCGTGCCGAAGCCACCATAGAATCGCCAGCGGCGCGAACCCCAGGACCAGCAGCTGGAACACCGGCTTGGTGATGGCAAGCAGAGCCAAGAGCAACAGGAGCAGAGCGACGCGACGGGCGGTCCACCGGGCCATCGGCTGTCCGGTGGCCACCCAGAGCCATAGGCACGCCAGGGCGATGCTGACGCTCTCGGGTAGGCCGTGGAAGGTCAGCACCACGAGACTGACCTGTGCGGCGAAGACGAAGATCGCGATGCCGCGCCAGGTTGGCGAGCCGGTCATGCGCATTACTACGCCACTGATCAGTAGACAGCTCGCCACCCAGCACGCCGCCTGAAGGGCCCAACCGCCCCAGGCGCCAGTGACGCGGTAGACCAACAGCACCAACGGATAGGCGATCGGCCGCTGTGCGATGTGCCCGGTTGGTTCCCCCCCGGTGAACCAACGACTGACGGCCAAAAAAGTGGTGGCGTCTCCCGAGGAGAGAAAGAGCTCATCCACCCAGCTGAACAGGTCGAGGTTGATCGCGATCACTGCGTAGAGGGCGGCCGCGGTGACCGTTGCCAGGGCCAGCTCCCGCCGGGTTGGACGCCATGGGTCCGCGGATCGGATTGCCGGTTCATGCGCTCGGGTTGGCGGCTCGCTCGCTCGGCCTCCCGGCTCGCTCACTCGGCCTCCCGGCTCGCTCACTCGGCCTCCCGGCTTGCTCACTCGGCCTCCCGGCTTGCTCGATCCTGCGTTGGACAAGCGGTCCTCCGAACCCCTGGGCGCGGCCTCACGACGCCCGTTCGTCGATGATCACCTCGACCTCGAACCGCCGGTTATCTTCCTCCTCCTCCGGCCCACCGGCGGGCGGAGGACGTTCCTCGAGGACCAACTCGAGCTTCCCCGGTCGTTGCAGCTGAACCACGAAGATCGCGGTGCTCTGGGTCTCGGCGCTGGCTGGGTCGCGCTTGATCGACGCCGGACCGACGCGTTGCTCGACCTCCCAGCGGTAGCCGGCGGCCCGGCGCTCCTCGAGGTGGAGGGTGAGGCGGGCGCCG
>JAUUZB010000649.1 GCA_030590185.1 Deltaproteobacteria bacterium | reverse complement strand
CGTCGAGGAACAGGTCGTCGTTGTAGCTGGCGGGGCGCCAATCGGAAACGCCGACCGCCATCTCGTCGAGGGCCTGTCGGACCGCGCCGTTGGAATCACCCGAAACAAAACCGAAGGCCAAACCGTCGGCGAGGGGTTTGGCGTCGACCCGTTGGCGCGCCTCGCGGTAGAGGAGGTCCGGAACGATCGGTTCGCGCTCCTCGCCGCTCGATGTCTCTCGACCCCCAGGCGTTTGTTGCTGCACGGCTATCTCCACTGCGGCTATCTCCACTGCCCTCAACAGCTGACAATCGCGAATGAAAAGGTGAACCGGACGGGTCCGATCCCGGAGACGGCAAAGCAGGGCGCGGAAAATGAACGGGGCGCGACTCGACCGAATGGCCGCCGCAGGTCGGCGGCGGGATCAGCGCCCGGAGAACGAGTTGACGTACTGGGGATAGCTCTTGCCGCTGGAAATCGCTTCCATCAAGTGGGCCTCACTGGCGCCCACACCGACCTTGGCGAAGTTCTGGCCGTTCTTGCCGCCCAGGATGCGGTTGAAATCCCGAACCAGGGAGTCGTACTCCCCCTCGGAGATCTGCTCACCGACGACGGAGCCGGTGGACCGGGCATCCTTGACGTTATCGACAAAAGTCTGCGGCTTGATCGGAAGGTCCATCGTAAAACACCCCTGCTAGCTCGACTCCCCCCTACCTCTATATACGACTATTTGCGTTTGCGCAGCCCCACGCCAACTACTCCCTTGGGAGCCAATCCCGCTAGCGGTCCCCCCGGCTTGGTCAGGGCATCACGCTCACGGGCCATCTGCTTCTTAACCGCATCGGCTCGCTTTTGCAGGCTGCTGCCCTCGTCGCGGGCGACCCGCTCGAGCTTGGTGACCACCGGCGCCGCCATCTCGAGCAACGCCTGGGCAGCCTCGGGGGAGCCCTGGTGCTCATGGAGGAAGGCGGCGAACAACAGGAGGTCGCCGCAGAGCAGATAGAGCTCTTCACCGCCTTCGATCGCCACGGCGCGCGCACCGAACGCCGCGAGATCGTCGGGGGCGAACAGATACCCGCCGTCAGCCTTACGCAGGCTGCGCACGATCTCGGCGAACATCGGGTGCTTGCCAATCGGCGGATGGACCATGATTATCTCCTCGACCCAGCGCGTCCTAACCTGCCGCGCAATGAACCGTTGCCCCTTTCACCGAGCTCAGCGCTTGCGACCGCTCTTGCGGCGCGTCGACTTTTTTCCCTTGGGACGCTTGGTCGCCTTGGGCTGCGCGGCGTCCAGTTTTCCCGGTGACGCCGCCGGCTCGGCCGCCGGCGAAGCGGTCGCCGGATCGATCGCCGACCCCTCCACCGAATCTCCACCGACGAGCACCGCCACCAGGCTAACCAGGAGCAAGGCTGCCGAGAGGCCGGCGATGATCCCCAACGCCGTGTGGGGTCGCTTCTTTACCAGGTTCGTTAGAATGCCGAGCACCCGGCGCCAGCCCTTGGGCGACTCCAGGTTGGACATCACCAGCGGTGTCGGCCGGCGTTCGATCACAGTCACGTCGCGCAGGGCGCGGGCCCGCCGCCCGGGGAAGAAGTACTCCATCACCACGGCGCGCCGGGTCGGCGACATCCAGAGCTGCTCCTGCTCCGCCACCCGCTCGAGGTCGAGTAGCAACGCCTCGGCCGACTGATAGCGCTGGGCCGGTTCCTTGTGCAGGGCGCGCCGGATGATCGCCTCGAGGGCCACGCTGCACTCCTGGCGATGTTTGCTCGGCGACGGCACCGGCTTGGTGTTGAGCTCCTCCCAGGCCTCACGGGTGGTGGAGGAATCGAACAGGCGATGGCCGGTGACGAGCTCCCACAATACGACCCCGGCGGCAAAAACGTCGAGGCGACGATCGATCTCCGCTGCCTTGAACTGCTCGGGCGCCATGTAACCGATGGTGCCCTTGATGACGCCCACCTGGGTGTGGGTGGAGCGATGCTTGGCCTTGGCCAGGCCAAAATCGACGACCTTGACGTGTCCGTCGTAGGACACGAAGACGTTGTCGGGGGACACGTCGCGGTGCACGATGGCGAGTGGCTCACCGTCCCAGCTGCACATCTGATGGGCGTAGTGCAGGCCTTCGCAGGTGCTGCAGATGACCCCGACGACGAAATCGAGGGGCAGGTGCACGTTCTTCTGGGTGGCGGTCATGAGTACTTCGGCGAGGTTCTTGCCGCGCAGGTACTCCATGGCGATGAACGGCTGGTTGCCGATTTTTCCGACGTCGTGGATCTGGATGATGTTCGGGTGCTGAAGAACGCTGGCGATCTTCGCCTCATCCAGAAACATGTCCACGTAGAGCGGATTGTCCGCGAACTCCGGTCGGATGCGCTTGACCACGATCATCTTTTCGACGCCGCCGGGACCGGCCACGCGTCCGAGATCCACCTCGGCCATGCCGCCCTTGCCGAGGTGGCGGATCAAGACATAGTTGCCGAAGCTCGGCAGCTCCTCGTCACTCTCGGCCGGGGTCCCAATCTCGCTGTCAGACGCTTCGGTCACTGAGTCCTACGATAGCGGATCGCGGGCAGAACTTCGAGCCGGGACGCGGGGAGGCGGATGGCTGCCGGGCCGCCGCGTCATTCGACATCGAACCGCCAGATCGTCCCGGAGTTGTCGCTGACATACAGCTCCCGTCCAACCGCCACCGGCGCGGAGGTCACCTGACCATCGAGCTCGTACCGGGCACGCCGCAAGCCCTCGTCGAGGCTGATGACGTGGAGGTTGCCGTCGCGCGAGCCAACCAGCACCATGCCGGTCTTTGGCACGATGGTCGGTGACGACGCGACCCCACCGCCGGTCTCCACTTCCCACAGAGCTTCGCCGGTCAGCGCATCCACGCAATACACGAAACGATCGCGCGAACCGAAGACGACCCGGCCGTCGTGGACACTCGGTGAGGATTTGGTCTTGCTGCCGGTCTCCACGATGAAGCGGGCGGCGCCGGTATCGAGGTCGACAGCGTGCAGGCGAAAATCGTAGGAGGTGAAATAGACCAGGTCGCCGGCGACGGCCGCGGTCGATTTAATCTCCGCGTCGGCCCAGTACTCCCAGGCCAACTCCTTGGTCACCATATCGTGGGCGGCGAACAACCCGTTGTTCGCGCCGACCAGCATCAAGCCGCGCTCCGGGTCGATCGTCACCGAGGCGTGCGCCTGCTGACCCAGCGCCGGTGATTGATAGATCACGCGCCCATCCTCGGCCTCGAGCACGAAGACCTGCCCGTCCGGATAGAGAAACTCCACCGAAATGAAGATCAGGCCGCCGTAGAGCACCGGCGAGGCGCCAATGGAGTGCCCCAGCAAGCGCGACCACTTCTCGTCGCCGCTCTCCTTGTGCAGCGCGTAGAGCCAACCATCGTAGTCGCCGATGTACACGCAGCACTCGTCCACCGCCGGCGTGCCATGAATGCCGCGGTTGCTACCGAACACAAAGCCCTGCTCACTGTCAAAGCGACGCGTCTCAAACGACCAGCGGATCTCCCCGGTGGCGCGGTCGATGGCGTGTAACCGGCCGTCGTCGATCCCCACATACACCGAGTCCACGTCCACCACCGGCGACGACTTCGAAGCCCCATAGTTCCCCACCGCAAGCGCCTCGGTCTTCCACACCGGCGCGAGCCGCCACCCCACCACCGTCCCCGCCGGCGCCACCCCCCGATGCGACGGGTCGAGCCGATACTGCGGATACGTCCCCTCCTCCACCCCATCGAGCGCCCCAAACCAAATCGCCTCCCCGCTATCATACTCCTGCACGCACCCCCCCAGGGTTAGGAGGAGTAATATAGTAGTGTCAAATATAGTAGTGTCAGGCACTACTACTTGCCATATTTTCTTCCACAAAATCAATGGGTTCGGGCTCCCGGCTCCGCGTGGGATGGGATATCGCACACTCCGGGGTCGGTGACAATCACCGGCATCCGAACAACCCCGTAAAATCATTTCAGTTCTGCCGCTCGGATATGGTATATGGTAGTGCCTGACACTACTATTTATGACCATACTCATCGCCAT
>JAUUZB010000508.1 GCA_030590185.1 Deltaproteobacteria bacterium | reverse complement strand
TTCTCGCACTGGTTGCACAGCTTGGGCACGAAGAAGGCCTTGAGCGGCGAGCCGCCCTCCTCCCGATCGGTGATCGCGTCCTCGGTGAAGATCGCTGCCTCGTTGGGCGCCACGTCCACGTGGGCTTCGCCGTGGGCATCGATCTCGAAGCGCTCGACCCAGGTGCGGAAATATTCCTTGGGCACCCGGTTCTCCGCCCGGCAGGCCCGCACGCAGGCGCCGCAGCCGATGCACTTGGTCGTATCAACCGCGTAGCCCCAATAATGGTCGCTCGCCACGTAACCGGAGGGGGTGTTCTCGGCACCAGCCGGCCGCGGCACCTGCCCCAGCAACACGCCCCCCACGACCGCAGCGCCGGTGGCCACAAAGGCGCGGCGATTGATCTTCTTGGACTCGCTCATGGTTGGCCTCCTGTCCCGGCCAGGTCGGCCGGCGAGAGGTGAAAGGCATCCCGGTGACAATCGGCACAGACCGCCTCGGCGCCGGCCCCTGTGTCGCCGACGTCGGCGCGGTGATCGGGCCAGGTGATGCTCGGCGCCGCGTCGCCTCCCTTGAACGGACGATCAGCGTGGCAGAGCAGACAGAAGCGTGGGTCGCGATGTTTGAGGATGCGCCCGCCACGCTCGGAGAGCGGGTAGTACTGGTGGCAGATCCCACAACGGTAGTCGGCGTGAGTGCGGCCGCCGTAGTCTTCGCTGATCTCGCCGTGGCAGTAGGCGCACTCGAAAATCAGGGGGTGGGTGGTTGGCCGCGCCGTGGCTGCATCGCGTTTCTCCTTGTGGCAGGAGGCGCAGTCGCTGATCACCGGGTGCAGGCGGGCGTCGGCGAGGGAACGATCGATGTAAAGCGGCTCGTGGGGACTATGGCACTCGCTGCAGGCGACATCGGTTTGAACGACACCGAGCATCTCGTAGTGCTCCTTGACATCGATCTGCGGGAAGGCGGCCGGACGCGCCAGCAGGCGGCGGTGGCAGGTGAGGCAGGCCGCTTGGGTGCGGGGCACGTAGATCTGCACCTCACCCTCGGGGGTCTCGACCCCCTCCTCCTGAGCTCGAACGTGTGACGCGCCGGGGCCGTGGCAGGTCTCGCACTGCACGGTGACGTGCACATCCTTGGCGTGGGCCTCCGCCTCGTCGTCGTGACACTCGGCGCATTTGTCCCGCCCCTGGTGCAACGGCGGGTAGACGCTCATCAGTTGCGGCACCGCCGCGGCGCGGTAGTTACCTACATCGCCGTAGGTCGCGGGATAGACCACCTGGCGAGCGATCAACGCGGCGAGCGCCACCGCCACCAGGGCGATCACCACCCGTTTGACGTGGTGGGTGGCGGAACCACCCGCCGGGCTTGGGGTCGGTTGGGATCCCTGTTCGTCTGCCATGTCGTCTCAGCTCGGGGCGAGGGTTGGATGGGAGGACCTAGCGCGCGGCCAGGCTCTTCTCAACGGTAACGATGCTCAAGCGCTCCTCGGGCAGATCACCCGGTTGCGGACTGTAGGAGTAATCGAGAGTCGCCCGCAAGTTGACCTTCTCGGCGTGGCCGATGGCAAAGGTGAAGGTCGACCGGCGACGCTCCCCTGCCGCGATGCGGTTGTCCGTGGAGATCCTCACCGCGTCGATGAAGGCGGCGCTGTCTGAGTTGACCGGGTTGCCCTTGGCATCGACCAACTGTTTTTGAAAGACCCGCTCCCCGGTGAAGCGCTTGCCCGCCGGAGTGACCGCCTCGACCGCCAGCACCAATTTGCGACTCGGCATGCCGGTCGGGATGTGATGACCGGCGCCGTTGTTCTCGACCGTCACCACCGCCTCGACCTGATCCCCCTTCTGGCGCAGCTCGTCGATGCGCAACACCAGCGCCTTGCGCAACTGTGCCCGGGAGTGGCTGCCCGGCATCTTGTGGGTGTTCACCGGCCTGGTGGTGCGTTGGATCTGCGGATCGACGATGCTGCCGGAGTCGGTGGGCATGTGACAGGTCTGGCAGGTCTCCCCCAGGCCCTTGGCCGAGAACTTCTCCCACTCGGAGAAGGTCGAGATGATCTCGAGGCCAGATGGCGTTACGTACTCGTGGCACCCCGCGCAGAAGCGTGACTCTTCGAAGAGCGGCAAATACTCCACCGGGTGCTTGGCGCTCGAGGCTCCCTTTACCGGGCCGCGCTGCCTCGGGCCGGGGTCGACCACGTAGGGCCGATCCGTTCCTTCGAGGTGCACCGCGGTGACCGAGTGACAGAAGTCGCAGCCCACGCCCTCATCGGCGAAGCGGTGATCCGGATCACCGGGGTCGCGGCCATAGACCATCATCGGCGCGTGGCAGTCGATACAGACCGAATCCTTGGGCTGACCGGCGGCGGCGGTTGAGCGATCAGCATATTGACGCAGCGCGACCTGGAAGTTGCGGTTGCGGAAACTCGTGGCGTGGGTGGAGAGGCTCCAATAGCGATGGATGTCCACGTGGCAGCGCTTGCACTTGACGCTCCGCGCGAACCCCTTGCCTGGACCCGAGGCCAGAGGCGGCTGATCCGCCTGCTGCCCTCCGCTCGAGCCGCCGGTGCAACCGGTGACGGCGAGACAGATGGTTGCGACTGCGATCAGCCTCTGCGCACCTTCAGGCATCCTCAGCATGGCTTTCCTTTCCGCCCGGACTGCGCGGCAACGGTTGAAGGGGGGTCACGAGTGCAAGACCCACGCCAGGGAAATCCTGGGCTCAATCGGCTAACCCGTTGATATATCACAACGTGATAGACTACCACACCGTGTCAGAATGGCCATATGCTCACGACGCTGCTTGTCAGATTGACAAACAGAGCAACGAAGCGAGGGTGCTAGAGCGCCTCCTCCGTGCCCAGGACCACAAAGGTCGCGGGCGCGAGCTGGCTCACGTAGTTCGTCTGGATCCAACAGGATGACCGACCAACCTTCGAGATCCGCACCTCATCGATCAGGCCGTTCCATTTCTCGGTGGGCCATTGGGTGGCGTGACCGATGTAGAGATCGTTGGTGTTGGTCGCGAGTCCGAGGGCGCCGGTTTGTAGGGAGGCTCTCGGCACCTGCGAACCGACGTAGAAACTCATCTCCGCGCCATCGTAGGTCGTCGCCACGAATGCCCAGAACTCGTCAGGGCAGTAAAGATCGATGACGCCTACTGCGAAGAGTTGCGGGTAGAGGGCGACGTCGCAGGTTTCACCCACCTGACCCAGGTAGAGGTCCATATTGGCGCCATCGAGCTTGGAGATCATGGTGGCCCAGGCGCCGTGGGCGTGCGGACGGATCCACATCTCGACCGTGAGCTCATCCGCGATCGACAGGCTCGCGCTGTGCGGCACCTGCACGTAATTGTCGGTAGCGTCGAACTCGATCGCCCGCCCGATCCGGCCGCTCAAGCCGAAGCCGGGGCTGTTGACGTTGGTGCCATGGTTGGCGTTGGCGGTTGAGTCCTTGATGGCGTCCACCCCGCCGGCGGTCTCGGCGAGGTGCCAGACCCCCACGTAATCCGCGTTCCACACCGCGGTCGGGTTCTCCGCTGAAACGCTGACCGAGGCGTTGCCGGAGAGAGCAAAGATGGTCGAGTCGGCGTCATAGGCCATGCTCGGAATCCTCACCCAGGCGACCAGATCCCCGGTGCTGCCATCCCAAGACTCGATCTCGTAGTCGAGGAGACAGGGGGCCGTACCAACGCCCCCACAGAGACTATCCGGTAAGCCGTAGAAGACCAGGTCCCAACCGCTGGCGTTCTGCAGGCGACCACCGTTGGCGACGGTCTTGACGGCATCGTTGTTGGTGAGGGAGACCAGCAAGGGGAAATTCAACAACGGCGCGGTGCAAGTGGCATCGACCTCTGAGGATTGCATCACCAGCGGCAGAAGAAAATCGTAGCCGGCGTAACATTCGCTATCGACCAAGTCCGTGTAGGTGTCGCAGTCGTTGTCCACGGTGTCACCACAGGTTCCTGCGGGGAACGGTCCTTCGGTGTCGTCGCCGGTGGCGTCGGTGCAGTAGTTAGCCGTGCCGTCGCAGGCGATCTCCCCTTCTTCACAGAAATCGGAGTCCGGTCCGTCGCACAGGTCGCCAAACCCCGCTTCGCCGGATCCGTCCACGGTCCACGTATCGCAGTCATTGTCCTCACTGTCGCAGACGTCGGGGCCCGGGCTGGTGGGGGTGCAGAGGTAGTCGCAGCCAGACGCCGGATCGCGATCGTCATCGAAGTAGGGAGAGGCGCAGGCGGTCACTTCGCAGGTGCCGGCGGTGCACGCCCAGCCCGTCACCAGGCCGCAGTTGGTGACGCAGACTCGCGTGTCACAATCGACCGCGGCGTCATAGGCGCTGTCCGCAGAGTCGATGTCGCCGTTGCAGTCGTTGTCCTCGCCATCGCAGATCTCCGCCCCCAGCGTGGTCGGGGCGCAGTTGTACTCGCAGCCGGTCACCGGGTCGCCGTCCAGGTCGTAATTGTCCGTGCTGCACGTTTCCGCCACGCAGGCGCCTCCGGTACACGCCCAGGCGTCCACGGCGCCGCAGTTGCTGGTGCAGATCCGCGCGGCGCAGTCGTTGTCCACGCTGAGCCAGGCATCGGCCGTGTCGACGTCGCCGTTGCAGTCGTTGTCCTCACCGTCGCAAAT
>JAUUZB010000223.1 GCA_030590185.1 Deltaproteobacteria bacterium | reverse complement strand
CCATGAGCGGTCCGCAACACCCCAACTACGACATCCAGCTCGCCGGCAGCGGCGACGTGGTGATGACCGACCTGCACCAGACCTCCGCGGTTCTGGTCCTGCCGGGAGAGACGCGCGGTCGCTTCTTCGTTCGCGACGACGCCGGTCGCCTGGTGGCGGAGCTGCTCAAAACCTCGGGGCGGGCGGTGGAGCTGGGCCTCGAGCCGGGCCACTACCTGGTCACCGTGGACGATGGCGCCACCCTCCAACGGGGCGTCGTGTCATTGCGCAACGGCGAGCGGGCGGAGCTCGGTGAGCTCGAGCTGGTGGCGATCGAGCGCGAGCAGGTCGCCCTGCGTGGCGGGCCGAGTACGTCCCTACGGGAGACGGTGGAAATCGAAGATCTCGACTACACGCCGCCGAAGGCCAGGCCGAAGCCGACGACGAAGCCGGTACCGTTCACCTACCCCACGGCTGCTCCATTCGCGGCGAGGCCCTTCAACCCAGATCCTGCTGCCGCCCTCGACCCCGCGGACTACACCGGCGTCGACTTCTCGGTCACCGTGATCCCCGGGATCGGGACGGGCCTCTTTGTGCCGGGCAAGCTGCGCAAGCGCTTCTCCTTCAACCTCCTCTACGGCCGTACCGATCTGCTCGATGGCGTCGAGGTCGGGACACTCAATCACACCCTCGACGGTATGACCGGCCTGCAGTTCGGCTTCGCAAATCTGAACGATGGGTTCATCAAGGGCGTGCAGGTCGGCAACGCCTTCAACCTGACCCTCGGCGGCGGCTACGGGGCGCAGCTCGCGACCGGCGTTAACATCCTCGCTGGTCGGTTCAAGGGCGCTCAGCTCGCGGCGGGTGTCAACCTGCTGCGCACGACGCGCGCCACCGCGGCGCAGATCTCGACCGGCCTCAACTTCACCTCTGGCAAGCTCACCGGCTTGCAACTCACCGCCGGCGCCAACGTCGTGGGCGGGGAGGGCAAGCTACTCATCCAGGGTGCAGCGGGCGCGAACATCACGACGAGATCGATGCGAGGCGCGCAGCTCGCCGCCGGGTTGAACTTCGCAGGCCAGCTCCAGGGGCTGCAGCTCTCGGGTGGCGTCAACGTGACGGGCGGCTTCACCGGCGCCCAGCTCGGGATCGTCAACATCTCGGGGGATCTGACCGGCGCCCAACTCGGAATCGTCAACCTCGCCTTCGGCGACGTCTCCGGCACCCAAATCGGCATCATCAACATCGCCGGGGACTACGACGCGGGTGGACCGGTGGGCCTGCTCAGCTTCGTCAAGGACGGTCAACTCCACCTCGACGTCTGGACCAGCGACGTCTTCGTCGTCAACACCAGCGTGAAGTTCGGCAGCGAGAACGTCTATACCATCTTGCACCTGGCCGGATCCCCCTGGGAGAGCGAGGACCGCCCGGGCCGCACCGCGGTTGGGCTCGGCGTCGGCGGTACGCTCTACGCCACCGACAGCCTCTTTTTCTCCCTGGACGGCAGCTTCTACCTCGCGGACATGAAAGTTCCGGAGATCAGCAAGGCGCGCATGTTCTCCAGCCCGAAGCAGGAGCACCTCGGCCAGCTACGCCTGATGGTCGGGTACAAGTTCTACGAGCACCTCGGCCTGTTCGCCGGCGTCTCCGGCAACGTCTACGTCGGCACGAACGGCAAGGACCAGCAGGACCTGGGTCGGCTCGGGACTGACGCCCAACAGGTCATCGAACCGACCCAATCCGACTTCACGACCCGGCTTTGGCCCGGCTTCTTCGCCGGCCTGCAGATCTGATCAGGCTCGCCCCTCAAGGGGTAAAATCGCAGGAGCCATCGGCGGTACCTGTGGTGCAGCCGGCCGGTACGGTGATCAGCGGTTCCTCGGCCAGGGCGGTCATCACGAAATCGAGGATCTGTTCCCGGGCCGCGATACCGGGCGGGTCGTCACGCTCGGCGAAGCCGTGCACGGCGTAAATCTCCTCGGAGTCGACCCGAAACTGGGTGATCCCGCTCTCGGCGACGGCGGTGCTCGCCACCCGCAGATCCAGGATCGGGTCGAGGACCACGCCCACCTGCACCGCGTCGACGCTGGCGGCGACCATGGCGGTGGCGTCGTTCGGCATGACCGGATCGCCCATGCTCTCTTGGATGAGGAAGACCACCGGGGAGTCACGCCGCGCATCAACCCAAACGGCACCCTCGACCGAGTCCCACAGCAGCTGACTCATCAGCATGACGTGCACCTCATCCACGGCGTTCGGGTAGTAGTGCTGGATCATCACCGAGAGCGGCTCGTAGAGGTGAGATTGTCGCACCCAATGGGTCCAGGCGGTGCCTGGAACGTTGACCACCGCGTAGGCAATGCTGGGATCACAGTTGGCGTAGGTGAAGCCCATGGTGCCACCCAGGGATCCGCCGGCCCAAATTGGCGCGTCAACGATCGGTCGGCGCCCGACCGCCGGGTTGGGGCTGCCGGCGAGCTCCACGGCGGATAGGGCGTCGCCGATCACGGTCTCCAGCGCCAAGCGAACCGCGTACAGATCGGCTAGGCCCTGAACGAGGCCAGCGGTGGACTTCATCGTTCCCTTGAGGATGGAGTCGAACTCGGTCAGGGTGACGATGACCTGGGTACCATCCCAGCCATACATGGTGGTGCCTACCTTGGCGAGGCCGGCCAGGGCGAGCTCTGCGTCGAAAGCTCTGTCCCGAAACGAACCACCGGTGCCGTGGCCAAAGAGGACCACCCGATAGTCTCCGGTCCCGGTGGGCACCAAGACCCGGAAGGGAGCCTCCCAGACACCCTCGGGGGCGGGCAGGCCGCTCTCGGTGAGGCGCAGATAGCCGTCCTCGTCGCGAAAATCAGGCAGGCCCGTGAGGCGCCCCTCCACGATCACCGCGACGTTCGGATCGCCCGGCGGCTCGACCAGATCGATCTCCACCGTGGCGTTCCCCGCCTCGACCGTGGCGCGGGCCTGCTCCTTGGCCTCGACCACGAACCGCGTCGCGTCCTCGTGGCTGCGAGTGGTGAAGTCCCACACCCGAAGCAGGGTCTCTAGATCGCGCTCGGCCGCTGCGAGGGTCATCCGGGTAGGGGCGTGATAAGCCCGCAGCCGGGCCTCCTCCTGAGTCTCTGGCTCAACCAGACCGAGGCTGATCCCGGCCACCCGGTCGCGCGCGAATGACTCCCCGGCAGCGTTGGTCAGGTCGAGGCTGACCAGAGCCACGTAGTCGGTGTCCGGCTCCAGAGGCCGCTGCGGGTAGCCGACCAACAGGGATTCAACGCCGCCCTCCCCCACGTCCTCTGATTCCTCGAACACCTCGACCCGAAGCGGCACCGACTCGCCGTCAGCCGCGCGCAACAGTTGCAGCACCCCGTCCCCCGGGGTGCTGGCGGCGAGGCCGCCCGGGAAGGCCGTGGCGATGCCGTTGAGGGTTGAGAAGCCGTCGGCGAGCTCGAACCAGCTCACGTTGTCCGGCCGCACCATGTCGTCAGCGGCGACCACGACCCGAAGTCCGGTCACCGTCGAGTCATCGGCCGTGGTGAAGCGACTCGACGGCCAGGGCAACAGGCAGCGCAGCGGATCCGCCCCGTCGCACGCTGTGGTCAGGGGCGTGCGGTTACCGGGCTCACGGTCCAAAATAGCCGCAAAGGGATCGGGATTGGGATCCGGGCTGATCGTCTGCGGGCTGCAAGCGAGTGGCTGCGCCACGCAGAGTAGGACCAGCGGAGAGAAGCGAACTGCTGGGTACTTCACCCTTCTTTCATACGACCTGGGCACCACGACCGCAACTACGTCATCACTGCTCAGCACGGGTGGCGTCTACACCGGGTAGCCCCAGCGGGATCCGCAGCAGACCGATCTTCATCAGGGCCGGCAACAGCAGCAGGACGGCTACCAGGGCGACCGTCAGGGTCATGGGCAACATCGAGCCCATGATCTTGGTGGTGTAGTAGTCGCTGGTCAAGAACGGCAAGAAGCCTCCGATCAAGATCACCGTGGTCTTGACGATCGCGGCGCCGGTGAAGCGGAAGGTCTCGCGCAGGGCGGTGTCTATGTCGCTGGCGCGCAGCGCCTCGAGCCGCAACCGGGTCATGAAGTGAATGGTGTCGTCGACGGCGATACCAACGGCGATGATCGCGATCAGCATGGTGTCGGAATCCGTAGTGTCCCACGCCCAGCCGCAGAAGCCACCCAGCACGATTAACGGCAGGGCGTTCGGAATCATCGAGATCAACCCCGGGCCAAGCCGACGCAACGCCCAGAGCATCATCAAGGTCGTGGCAAGAAACGCGAACAGCAGGCCGCGTTTCTGCCCCGCCACAACCTCACCGATCCAATCGCCAAACAACTTCGGTAGCCCGCCGGGAAAAACCTCGAGCCCCGGACCGAACAGCTCGACTGCCATCGCCGCAGCTTGGTCGCCGATCTCGGCGGTCCTCACCAGCCCGGTGCCCGGTAGCCGGACGCTGATCCGAGCGGTCTGGCGCTCTTCGTCGATGAGCCGCTCGAGGCCTTCGCCACCCGACATCTCGAACAGCAACAGGTACTGCGCCAACAACGGGCCGGTCTTGGGCAGGTCCGTGTCCCGACCGAGCTCCCGGTGCATGATGTCGATCAAGTCGACCATCGACTGCGCACGGTCCACATCAACAATGGCGTTGATGCGTTTTTGCAGCTCCTCGAGGGCGGCATAGCGTTCGGCCGCCATGAAGCCGCTCTCCTCCCCGTCGTTGATGATCAGATACAGATCGAGAAAATTCGTACCGGCGAAGTTTGCCTGCACGAAGCGCCGCGAAACCCGCACCGGATTGTCCTCATCGAGCCGGTCGACCATGCTGGTCTCGATTTCGATCCGCATGGCGCCGAGAAACGCGGTGATCCCGAGGGCCAAAAAGAAGGTGACGACCAGCCAGGGCCGCGTAGTGGCCAGGCGCAGGCAGGCATCGGTCACCTTGGAGATCATGCGCATGCCGAGGCGCTGCCCGTGCTGCGTGACGTCCGGGGTCGACATATAGCTGAAGAAGACCGGCACCAGGGTGAGCGCCAACAGCAGGGCGATCGCCACGCCCACCCCGAGCACGATGCCGGTCAGCCGGAAGATCGGCGTAGGCACGAAGGCCAGGGCGAAAAAGCCCACCAGGGTCGTCATCGACGTGAAGAAACAGGCCTGGCCAACCTCGCTCCCCGACTTGAGGATCGCTTCTTCCTTGGCGAGCCCCTCACGCAACTCGAGGATGTAGGAGGAGCAGAGGTGGATGATGTCGCTGAAGGCGACGATCACCATCACCGCGGGCACCATGGCCATCATGATGTTGATCTGATGGTCCAGCAGAATCGCGACGCCGAACGTCCAGGTGATCGACACGACCGCGATGCTGGTGGTCAGAATAACCGGCCAGAGTTGACGAAACAGAAAGTACACCAAGGCCATCAGCACCAACATGGTCACCGGGAGGATCACGGCGATGCTGTAGGCGGCGAGGCTGGTCGCCTCGACGCTCTCCGGCACGAGGCCGGCCGGGTGGAGTCGGTCGCGCGCCACGCCCGCCGCCGCGAAGATGCCATAAACTCGGTCGAGCAACTCCGGAAGGATCTCCATCGGCCGGTCGTCATCCGGCGTGAGCTCGATCAACACGGCTACGCAGCTGCCGTCCTCGGAGAGCAGCAGTCCGCCCACCAACTCGTCGGCGAGCACCTCCTCGCGCAGGCGGACAAAATCGCCGCTGCCCGCGACCACGTCGGCGTAGGTACGAACCTCGAGCTCATCATCGCTGCCGCGAATGCGCCAGGCCCGGGTGACGCTCTCCGTGCGCGCCACGAACTCGAGGTCCTCAATCCGTTCGGTGATGCGTTCGAGCCTGGCCCAGCCCTCCGGGGTGAAGAGGTCGCGATCCTCGAAGGCGATGACCAGCAAGTCGCTGTCGCTGAAGCGGTCGGCGAGCTCACGGTAGCGGGCGTAGTCCGGGCTGTTGCCGAGGAAGAGCCGGATCATGGAGGAGGCAAAGACCCCCCGCGAGATGTTGACGCCGGCGGCCGTAGTGACCACCGCCAAGAGCAGGAGCACGGCGACCCTATGACGGAGCACCAACTGGATGTAGCGTTTGACGAGCAATTCGGCCTCTTGGGCGACCCTGTCCATACCACGTGCAGGGGGCGTCCTCGCTGACAATTGCGGCGGCGGTTCTTTGGGATTATGTAGGTCACCATGGGTCGAGACGAAAGCGCCGGGAAGATGGTGACCGCCGAGCGCGTGGAGGCCTACCTGCGCTCGATCGGCATGAAGGACGCACGGCTCATTGCGCTGGAGCCCGTGGCTGGCGATGTCGACGACGAGCTCAAGGGTTTCGGCTATGGCCGACCGCTTCTGGTGAAGGTGGAGGTGGGCGGCAAGATGGAGCGGCTGGTGATCCGCACCATGTCGGCGGACCCCTTTGGGCACAATCGCCGCGCCGATCGCGCCTACCAGATGGTGCTCTCCTACGACACCTTCGGCACCATCCCCCGCCACATCGAACCGAGGGACGTGGGCGCCTTTGGGCAGGACGGGGAGATGATCTCGGTCCCGTCGGGGGAGTTCTTCCTGCTCACCAACTACGTCGAGGGTGAGCTCTATGCCACCGAGCTGCGGGCCCTGGTCTCGGCCGCTGAGCCACGACCGATCGACCTCGACCGGGCGCGGGCCCTGGCCACGTACCTCGCCGAGCTCCACAGCCGCCAAGCGGATCCCGGGGTCTACCTGCGCAACCT
>JAUUZB010000070.1 GCA_030590185.1 Deltaproteobacteria bacterium | reverse complement strand
GTGCTGGCCTTCCCCGAGCTGCTGCAGAACGTCTACGAGCCCTGCATGGAGGAGGCGGCCCGTTGGATCTACGAACCCGCCGATGGAGAGACGCCGGCGCCGGAGTCCAAGCTCTGGGGCTCGAGCTTCGTCTCGCAGCTACACGCCGCGTTGACCCAGGGCCTGTTGGAGATCAAACCGCAGGCTGCCATCGGCTTCTGTTCCGGCGAATCCAACTCCCTGTTCGCGCTCGGCGCCTGGCGGGACATGGACGCCATGTTCAACGAGATCCGCGAGCGGGGGGTCTTCACCCGCGAGATCGGCGGCGAGTTCCAGATGCTCGAGCGGGCCTGGAAGGGTCACGAGCTGGAGCGCATCCACTGGGTCAACTGGCGGGTCTTTGCCGAGACCGACGCGGTGATCGAAGCCATCGCGGACGAACCGTACGTGCGCTTGACGATTATCAATGCGGCAGGTGACGTGGTGATCGGTGGCCAGGCAGAGGCCTGCGAGCGCGTCATCGAGCGGATCGGCAAGTCGCGCGGCTACCCGATCGGCTACGACGTGGCCATGCACTGCGCCGAGGTCGAGACCTACCACGGGCCTTGGTACGATCTGCACCACCGGGAGACCTTTGAGGTCCCGGGGGTGCGGTTCTACACCGCCTCCACCGGCAGCCACTACCAACCGACCGCCGAGCGCTGCGCCGAGGCGATCACGACCATGGCGGAGCAACGGGTCGACTTCCCCAAGATGATCCAGAACGCCTACGACGATGGCGTGCGGATCTTCATCGAGCATGGTCCCCGGGATGGCTGTAGCAAATGGATCCACCGCACCCTCGGTGACCAGCCGCACCTCTCGGTCGCCCTCGACCGGGGCGGCGTGTCACCGGTCGAGCAACTGGTGCACAGCACCGCGCAGCTCGTCGCCGCTGGCGTCGAGCTCAATCACCAGGCCCTGGTGGACCACCTCGCCGCGGCCGAGCCCCCCTTGCCCAAGAGGATCGAGGGCGCCTCGCGAGAGTACCAGGCGCACTCCCCCACCATGAGGCTACCGCTCATGTCCAAAAAAGAAATTAGCCCCGACCCAGAGCTCGAGCCGGTCGCGACGATGGCCCCAGCGCCCTGGTTGCCGCCGGTCAACATCGATCCGCCGGACCTCGAGGTGCCTACCTTTGCCGGAGCGCCTGAGCCGACGAGTCTCTCTGTGTCCTCGGCACCACGGGCTGCGGCCAGCGGTGTCACCGGAGGATCGAGCCAGGTACCCGCCGCCGCATCCGTGGCGACGGCCGCCCCTGCGGCAGCGTCGCCACTCCCGCACCCGGCACCGACCCTCGCCGATGCCGTCGCGACCCAAATCGCCCAGTCCCACGCCCAGACCGCCGCGGGTCATCGCGCCTTCCTCGACCAACAGGCCCTGGTGAACCAACGCTTCAACCAGTTGCGCGAAGCGGCGCTCCAGGGGTTGGCCCAGGCGAGCGGCCAAGCCATTGTCACGCAGGTGGGCGCGCCCGCTACCACACCCGCCGGTACGCCGTCGTTGCCCGAGCCGCAGATCATTGAGGCGCCGGCACCCTGGACCCCGGTCCCGACCCCACGGGTCACCATCGCCAAATCCGCCGGGGTCGAGGCGCCGATACCGCCAGCCGCGGCCCAGGCGCCAGCCAGCGACGGCACCCCCAAGGCCTTCATTGAGGTCGACAGCCCGCCCTTCGAGCCGATCGGCCCGACCTTCAACCGCGAGGACCTCCTGGTCCACGCCCACGGCAAGATCTCCGACATCTTCGGAAAGCAATTCGAGGGCCAGGATCCCTTCACCCGCCAGGTGCGCATGCCCGAGCCGCCCCTGCTGCTCTGCGACCGGGTTCTCGGTATGGACGCCGAGCCGGGCTCCCTCAAAAAAGGTACGGTCTGGACCGAGACCGACGTCACCTGGGATTCCTGGTATCTAAACTACGACGCGACCATGCCCGCCGGGCTGGTGGTAGAGGCCGGCCAAGCCGACCTATTCCTGATCTCCTACCTCGGCATCGACTCCACCCACATCGGGGACCGGGTCTATCGCCTGCTCGGCTGCGAGTTGACCTACTTCGGCGGCGCCGCGCGCCCCGGGGACAAACTCCAATACGAGATCAGAGTCACCGGCCACGCCAAGGTTGGCGCCGTTCGGCTGTTCTTCTTCGAGTACGACGGCTTCATCAACGGCGAAATGCGTATCCAGGTGCGCAACGGCCAGGCCGGGTTCTTCACCGATGCGGAGATGGATCTGTCCGGCGGCGTGCTCTGGTCCGCCGACGAAGTCGAGGGCACCCCCGAGGCCCGCGTCGACCCGCCCCTCCTCGAACCGACGCAGACCTCCTTCACCGCCGATCGAGTCCGGGCGCTCTCGGAGGGAAATGCCTACGAGTGCTTTGGCGAGGGCTGGGAGTGGACGCAGGCCCACACCCGCACGCCGCGAATCCAGGGTGGCGACATGCTGCTGCTCGACCGGGTGGCGGAGATCGACTTCAAGGGTGGACCATGGGGCCGGGGTTACCTGCGGGTCGAGAACGATCTCGATCCGGACGCCTGGTATCTCAACGGTCATTTCTTCAACGACCCCTGCATGCCCGGGACGCTCATGTGCGAGGGCTGCCTGCAGGCCATGTCCTTCTACATGATCGCCATGGGCTACACCGTGGACCACGATGGCTGGGTCTTCCAACCGGTCCCCGGTCACTCCTATGACATCAAATGCCGCGGGCAGGTCTCAACCGAGTCAAAGAAGCTCACCTATGAGATCTTTGTCGACGAGTTCGTCGACGGTCCCCTGCCTACCCTCTACTGCGACATCCTCGGCACCGCCGACGGTTTGAAGATCTTCCACGGCAAACGCCTGGGCCTGCGCCTGGTGCCCTATTGGCCCATGGCCAGCATGCCCGAGTGGTCCAGCGGCTACGTCGACAGCCGACCGGTGGCCGCGCGCAAGGGCTTCGAGTTCGGCCAACACTCCCTGATGGCCTGCGCCTGGGGCAAGCCCTCGGATGCCTTTGGCCCAGTGGCCGAGATGTTCGACACCGGCCGCCACATCGCGCGCCTCCCCGGGCCGCCCTATCACTTCATGTCCCGGGTCTCGGTGCTCGACGCCGAGGTGGCCGAGAGCAAGAGCGCCGCGGTGACGGTGGAGTACGACATCCCAGCCGACGTCTGGTACTTCGACGAGAACGGCAACCGCACCATGCCGTACGCCATCTTGCTGGAGATCGGCCTGCAGCCCTGCGGCTGGCTGTCGGTCTTTTTGGGCGTCCCCGGAGCCACCGAGGAGGACCTTCTCTTCCGCAACCTCGACGGCACGGGCACGGTGCACGCCGAGGCTTGGCCCGACTCCGGCACGGTCAGCACCCGCGCCGTGCTCAAGAGCTTCTCGCACCTCAAGAACGTCGTGCTGCTCAACTTCGACGTGGAAATCCACGCCGGCGACACGCTGCTCTACACCATGAACACCGGGTTCGGGTTCTTCCCACGCATGGTCTTTGACCAGGTCCCGGGGCTGCCGTCGACCGAGGAGCAGCGCGCCTGGCTCGAGGAGCCGAACGACGAATTCGTCGACCTGACCGAGCGCCCCGAGAGGTACTGTGGCGGCGACCTGCGCCTGGCAGGATCCATGCTGCTAATGCTGGACCGGATCACCGGCTTCTGGCCCGAAGGCGGACAGAAGGGCCTCGGCAAGGTGCGGGCGGCAAAGACGGTCACCGCCGCCGAGTGGTTCTTCAAGGCCCATTTTTTCCAGGACCCGGTGCAACCCGGCTCCCTGGGCCTCGAGGCGATGCAGCAATTGTTGCAGTTCTACATGCTGCGCACCGACATGGCGGCGGGGATCGAGAATCCGCGCTTCGAGCCGATCATGCTCGGGGACGAGCACGTCTGGAGATACCGCGGCCAGGTCACTCCAAAGCACGAGCGGATCACCATCGAGGCGGACATCATCGAGACCGGGCGCGACGAGCGCGGCGTCTTCGTGCGCGCCGAGACGTGGGTCTGGGCCGACACCATGCGGATCTACTCCTACGTGGTCGGCATGCGGATCGTGTCGGGCGGGCACTTTGTAGAGAGCTCGACGCCGGTTGCGCCAGTGGCACCGGCGGCGTTGGGCACGGGCTCAACTCCCGAAGCCGCTACCGCGACCGCCGTGGCCTCGGTCTCGACGCCCGCGACCGGTCGCCTCCCCCAGGCACCTGTTGTTTTATGGAAGGAGGAAGAGGTGCTCGACCCAGAGGTTGACCTCTGGTTGGAGGACCACTGCCCCACCTACACCCTCCCCA
This sequence comes from Deltaproteobacteria bacterium, assembly GCA_030590185.1. The sequence goes on along the minus strand of JAUUZB010000070.1, from coordinate 5,484 downwards.
CCCTGCCGATGATGTGCGTGGTGGATCGCCTCGGTCAGGCCGCCCTGCGCGAGGTCCGCGGCGAGATCCCGGATGCCGTCATCCAGAAGGTCGAAGGGGTTCACGTCACCGGCTGGATCATCTTTGACAAGGCCAAGCGCCTGCGCACCAAGGCCACCCCGGTCGCCGGTCAAGCCGGCACCTTCGACACTAAGCTATTGATCTGGCGCGAGGGCAAAACCGATGACCTCTCCCGTTGGGAGCCGGTGGCCGAGGGGCGCATCACCGTGGGCGCCGGTTATCTGCCGGGCGAGGAGGGCGGAGATCTGATCGTCATGGAGCCGATCACCGACGGCAAGGATATGCCGCGGCCCTACGAGACCGCCCAAATCTTCCACGGGCCGGCCTTCCACATCATGCGACGCTGGGAGGTTGGCGCTAGCGGGTCGACCGCCTACTGCTCGCCCATGTCGACCCCGGTGCCCTACGGCGTGCTCAACCAACCGCTGCTCGATGCGGCGGTCCACGGCATCGTCCACGACGAGCTGTGGCGCTGGTGCCCGGAGATCGATCGACATCAAGTAGCCTTCCCCTACAAGGTCGAGTCGCTCACCTTCCACTCGCCCCCGCCGGTGGTGGGCGAGCCCCGCCTCGAGACCCGCTTCGCGGGCTTCGACAAGAAAGGCGAGCGCTTCCCGCGCTTCCACATCCAGATGATCTGCGATGGCGAGCTGTGGATGGACCTCCAGCTGTTGGAAGTCCTGATGCCGTCGGCGGAGGAGGCCCACGACCGGATCGGCCGCGTCCGATTCATCCGCGAGAAGAAATACTACTCGGGTAAGGGCGCCTCGGAATTTGAGGGGGACACCTCACGGCTCGATTCGAAGATGGTGCTCAAGTACAACTGGCTGCCCGGCAGCCTCGAGCGGGTCTTCAACCTCGTCCCGACCGACAAGCGCGACATCATCCGCCACACCGCGATCAAAGAGCACGTCATGCACCGGGCTCGGGAGCATCCCTACTTCATCGAGATCGCGGAGGATGAGCTGAGCGCGGTGAGCCGCAAGGAGCCGCTCAAGCGCTATTTCTTCCGGACCCTGCAGACCGACAACGAGGTGATCACCACCGAGACCCGGGACCCGATCACCGACTTCACGTCGATCCGCGACGTCGGTCGGGAGTTCCTCGGGACCGGTCGCCTACCGCCGGAGGATCTACTCCAGGGCATGATGCGCCAATTCCTCGGGAGGTTCATCTTCACCGACCCGGACGCCATGGAGCAGCTGCACGGTAAACCCAAGCTCTTCTTGGCCAACCATCAGGTCCAGGTCGAGTCAGCCTTCGTGCCATTTGTCTTTGGTGCCATGACGCAGGGCTTCGTGACCGTCATCGCCAAGCAGGAGCACCAGGAAAATTGGATCGGTGTCCTGGATCGCAAGTGCCAGACCTTCCCCGGCCTGGAGGGGTTCGCCCCGATCACCTACTTCGACCAGTCGGACCGCCAGTCCATGTTTCGCATCATGGATGACCTCGCGGTGGCCGCGCAGGAGGAGGGGGCCTCGATCTTCGTGCACGTCGAGGGTGAGCTAGGCCGGAGCTGTCGGGAGCCAGTGGCCAAGATGAGCTCGGTGTTCGTTGATCTGGCCAAGCGCTTGAATGTGCCGATCGTGCCGGTGCGCTTCAGCGGCGGGCTGCCCGCCGAGCCGCTATCCCACACGCTGGATTTCCCGATCGGCTACGCGGCCCAGGACTACTACATCGGCAAGCCGATCTATCCGGAGGAGCTCGAGGCGGTGCCGTACGCCGAGCGTCGCAAGCAGGTGCTCGGTGCGATCAACAGCCTCGGGCCGTCCCACCTCGAGGAGTACCCAAACCCACCGGATGAGGACTTCAAACAGCAAGTTCGCAACCTGATGGATCAGGGCCTGTCCGAGCCGGGCGCGGTGATGATGGAGGCCCTAAAGGGCGTCCCGGATCCTACCTCGGAGACACGGCTGGTGCTCCAGGGCTTGGCCGATGGGGAGCTCCGGTTGCCAGACGACGAGCTCGGCCGGTGGTTGGCAGACCTGGCGGAATGGATCTATGGGCCACGCGGCCCGAAGGTCATCCTGGAGGATTGAAGGGCGGCGTGAGCCGGTCGACAACATTAGGATCGCCGTTCCCTGCCTCGATTGCCTTCGAGGTGACCAGGCCGGAGGATTTGGCCGGCTTCGAGCTGTTCCCGGAGGAGGCCGTCGCCCTCTCCCCCAAGACCATCGCCAAGCGCCGCCTGCATTTCCGCCTCGGCCGCGCCGCGGCACGGGGCGCGTTGGGGAAACTCGGTATCGAGCCCCAGCCACTCCACCGGGCCGAGGACGGCAGGCCGCTGTGGCCCGCTGGGATCGTCGGTGCGATCACCCACACCGACGTGGGCAGGGATCTGAACGTGGCCGCCGCGGCCGTCGCCCGCTCGGGGGAGTACTGCGGAGTAGGCCTCGACCTCGAGGCACTGTCGCGCACCGTCTCCCCTGAGGTCGCCCGCCGGGTGTGCAGCGATGATGAGCTGCGCTGGGTCCAAGACCAGGACGCCAACCAGCGCAGCCTGATGATCTTCGCCGCCAAAGAAGCGATCTTCAAGGCGCTGTATCCGCTCGAGCAAATCTTCTTGGGCTTCGCTGATGCCGAGCTCACCTGGGACGACGCCGCGGCGGGTTTCCACGCGACCCTGCACAGGCGGGCGGCGGTTGGCTTCCCGGCAGGAGCTCGTTTCGAGGTCGGCTGCCGCATTGTCAACGGCATGGTCATGGCATACACGCATCTGCCTAGGGAGCTGCCGGAGAGTTTGGAAGAAGAGCAGAGATGACGAGCCTGTCAAAGCCCATCGAGCCGGTTGGGGAGCCGGTCGGGGAGCCGGCCATCGATCCGGACGCCGAGCCGACCAGAGAGGCCAAACCCACGGCGCCGCTGCGCGACGAAGATCTTCACGTTGAGCCCCTCGAACCCTTTACCTGGCGAACCACCCTATGGAGCGTCGCCCTGTGGCCCCTTGGCTCCGCTTGGATCGCCAGCGGCTTTGCCCTGGTCTGGGTCCTGGACAAGACCGTGCTCCCGGGCCCGAAGATGTACCGGCTGCCCAAATTCCTCGCCAAGAACGCCCTGCGCCTCGCTGGCGTGCGAGTGAAGCCGTTCGTGCACCCCGCCATCGACACCGAGGCGACCTACATCTTCGTCCCGAACCACGTCACCATGGCCGACGCACCTGTCCTATCGGTGGCCGCGCCGATGAACGCTCGGGCCTTCCAGGAGCGCCGCCACCTCGACATCCCAATCTTTGGTGGGCTCACCAAACTGTTTGGCGAGGTGCTGATCGATCTGAAAGACAAGGAGCTCAACGAGCGCGCCCACCAGGAGGCGCTGCGGCGCATCGCCGGTGGCATTTCCTGGCTGGTTTTCCCCGAGGGTTCCCGCTCCTATGATGGCAAGCTCGGTCGCTTCTACCCTGGAGCTTTTCGCCTGGCCATCGACGCGGGCGTCCCGTTGGTGCCGGTCGCCATCCGCGGCGCCCGCAACCTCTGCCCGCCCGGCGAGTGGCGCGGCCGACCTGGGGTCGTTCAAGTGATCTACGGCGAGCCGATCCCGACCGCAGGCATGGGCCCCGCGGACGTGGAGCACTTGTCAAACCGCGCCCGGGTCGCGGTTAACGACCTGCTTCGCTTCGGGCCGAGCCCAGGCTAGCCAGCATGGGGTTCGCCTGGTCGCGGCGCATCCGATACAGAACCACCACGAACATCGACAGGACGATCAGCCCGGCCACCACCATGATCCGTGGTTCCTGGTAGAACAGACCGAGGGCATGGAGCAGCAACGACAGCAGGATCCCACCGACCCGCACCCAGGCATAGATCCACAGCCAGTTGGGCAGAAATGCTTTGCCCCGCCACCATTGGAGGGCCACCGGCAACAGCACCACGTCGGTGACGGGATAGACCAGGTGCAGCTCATTGATCTGCCCCTCCGCCACGCTCGACATGATGGCGCCGAAGATCATGCAGCCAGCGATAGCGAGCGAGGGCAGCACGCCGAGGAACACCCAAAAGCCGGCGTCCTCGAGCACCACCTGCCGGCGGCGAAGGGTGTAGAGCCCCATGGCGATGATCACGACCAACAGAATGTATGCCACGTGGATCAGGGACCGGCCTTCACCGCGGTAGGGCTTGTCCGGTACGTCGCGCACGATCGGGGTTGGGGCCGAGAGTAACGGCACGAGCTCGCCACCGCCCTTGGCGTCGTAGACCTTGACCGACCGCAGGTAGGCCGAGAGGTTATCCGGCACGGTCATCGAATCGAACTTGCTCCAGCGGTTATCGTGCAGCCGGCCCATGAAGAGATCGTTGAACAGCTCGGCAAAGAAGAAACCGGCGAAGAACTTTCGACCGTAGTAACGTGGGCTCATCGGATCCTCGAGATCGCTGAGTTGCCCCTTGATGACGCCGCCGACCACCTCCTCGTCGAAGAAGTCTCGCACCTTGGTGCCGCAGGTGGCGTTCAGGTGGTGATAGACGTAGTCGCGGTTCTCCGGCTGAACGTGGAGCTCGAGCCGCTGGGCCACTAGCTCCGCCTGCTCCTGGGTCAGGGCAAAGCGCTGTTGAATCAGGGTTCGGTTCAAGGTGGCGTATTGGTTGACGACGTCTTCAATGGTACCCATGTTGCTGAGCATGAACACCGCGTCGCCGGTGAAAAAGCTCCACATGAATGCCCAACCGCCAAAGTCGGCGTCGCCCCAGTTGTAGACGGTGCTCTCGTACTCCCTCGTCTGCGGGTTCATCCGCATCACCGAGATGGCCGTGTGGCCGAAGCTCGTCCACAGGTGGTCACCGGGACCGATGGTGATCAGATCAACCACGGTGACAAAGCCGCTGTCCTCGGCCTCGGGTGCGGCCGCCGGAGCGGACCCAGGGGTGGGATCTACGACAGGCTCGGCTGCGGGGACGGGCTCGGCAACAGGAGCGGCCGCATCGACCGGGGCCGAGGGTGCCGCCGGTTCCGCTGCGGGCGCCTGGGCCGGCGTACACAGGGCGAGGGCGAAGATGAGGGCGCTCATGGGGGCGGGACATGCTGGAAATTGTTGGGGGTGTCAACCGCACCAACTGGGTCCGCTGGATGACGTTGAACGCCGGTCCCGCTCTAGGTAACCAATAGGGCACCAGCACACGGGGTTCCTCTTTGTCTCAACGAACGCACATCGCGGCCGCGATCCTAGCCACTGCCTCAATCTGTATGGCTACGGCTGCCATCGCTGCGCCCAACGAGGATCGAGTCGCACAGGGTAACACCCACGGCCTCGACGAAGCGGGCGTGGGGGACGCCCAACCGCTGGGGCCGCCCAGTCCGATCGCAATCTCGATTCCCCCCCCGCTTTGCGCCCCAGGCGGTCCACCCATGGTGATCGAGGAGCGCTGGGCCGGGAAGCCGGGCATCACCCTCTACCCCAACGGAAGAACCCAACGGATCGAAGTGCGGGCCACT
>JAUUZB010000486.1 GCA_030590185.1 Deltaproteobacteria bacterium | reverse complement strand
GGTATCCGTTTGCCTTCGTGGCGCTCGGCGCGGCCATGCTCGGCTTCGGCGCCGCGGCGATCTCGCTCGCCCTCTGGCCACGCCTGCGCAACGCGGACCACGATCAGGTCCTGGCGTACAGCGCCATGGCCTTCGGCATCACCACGACCGTCGGCTACCCGGCGTGGAACGCCCTGCCGGTGGCGCCGATGAGCCTCGCCGGGGACCCACTCCAGCTATTCTGGATCGCCCTGTTGCTCATCCTGTTGACCGTGCCCTTTGCCTGCGCCGGGTTGTTCATCGCCAAGGCCTTTTCCGCCGCACCGGCGGCGGCGCCCTACCTGTACGCCGCGGACCTCGGCGGCGCGGCGGCCGGGGTGATCGCCTACGCCCTGCTGCTCGGTCCGGTCGGCGGCCCGGGCATGCTAGCCGTGGCCGGCGGGCTCGGTCTGATCGCCTCCCTGGTCGCGGATCCCGGCCCCCTACCCCGGCGCACCGCCCTGGCCGTGGGCATGGCATTCCTCGTGGCAGGCGCGCCGCAGATCGAAAAGGCGATGCCGTTGCGGGTGACGCCCAACAAGCTGCTCGGCACCCACCCGGTACGACGGCCCTTGGCGTGGAGCGTTGGCTCCGCCATCGACGTGATCCGCACCCCGAACGGCGCCCAGCTGCTCTTCGACGGCGGCACCGCCATGAGCCTAGCCCCCGCCGCCAAGCGCCGCCCGGCACGACCACCACCGCCCACCGGCTTCCGCGCCATCCCCTACGCCCTCGCGCCGGCCGGGCAGACCCTGATCATCGGCTCCGGCGGCGGGGTCGAAGTGCGCGCCGCCCTCGGTGCCGGCTGCGAGCGGATCATCGCGGTGGAGATCGACCGCACGGTCAACCGCCTGGTGCAGGGCACGCTCGGGGTATTGCTCGGTGGCATCTTCGCCCATCACAGCGTCGAGCTGCACACCGCCGAGGCGCGCAGCTTCATCGAGGCGTTACCGGACGAAACCAGGCTCGACTCGATCGTCGCCTTCCACACCATCTCAAACGCGGCGAGCGCCGCCGGCGGCATGAGCCTGGCCGAGAGCTACACCCTCACCCGCGAGGCCTTCGTGCTGCTCCTGTCGCGACTCTCCGACCGCGGGGTATTGGTGATCAGCCGACCGGAACAACAGATGGGGCGTCTCGCCGCGGTGCTCGCCGAGGCCTGGGCGGCGCGCGGCGAAACCCGGGACCTACTCCGCCACGCGGCGATCGTCACCCAGGGGGACGAGGTCCCGGCCTTCATCACCGTCCTAATCGTCTCGCAACGGCCGCTCGACGGGGCTGCCCTCACCGCCCTCGCCGGCACCGGCATGGACCGCACCCTCTACGCACCCTGGGGCGGCGACAGCCACGACTTCTTTGCGGCCGTCCTGTCCCGGGATCGCGAGTCGGCCGAGGCCCGAGCCACGGCCCTACCCTACGCCGCTGCACAACTCAGCCCGACCACCGACGACCGCCCGTTCTTCAATCTCCCCAAACCCTGGCGTGCCATCGGCGTGGCCGACGTGGCCGCGGTGCTCAGCGCCGGGCAGCGCGCCCGCTTCCGTCTCGAGGATCTACCCGTCGCCCAGGTGGCGGTGCTGGTCTTTCTGGGGATCCTGATCCTGCTCGCGACGGCCGCGGCCGCCCCCACTCTATTCGCCCTCTACCGCCAGGGAGTCGCGCCAGCGCGCGCCGCCCGCATCGCTGTCCCGTTCGCCGCCTATGGACTCGGCTACATCGGCGTCGAGGTGATCCTGATCCAACGCCTCACCCGTATCGTGGGCGAGCCGGGCTGGTCGATCGTCACCGTGTTGGCGATGATGTTGCTCGCCAGCGGCGTGGGCAGCGCGCTGCTCGTCGGCCGCTTCGGTTTCAACCCCCGCCGGGCCTGTGCCAGCGCTATCGGAGCCGGGCTCTTTGCCGCCCTCATCGTACCGCTGCTCGCCGACCTCGCCGCGCCGTGGCCGTTTGCGGCCCGCGTGTTTATCGCGGCGCTCCTGGTCGCACCGGTCGGTCTGCTGCTCGGCACACCCTTCGCGGCCAGCCTCCGTGAGCTCGCCGGGGACGCGGAGATCGCCTGGGCCTGGGCCCTCAATAGCTTGTTCGGCGTGGCCGGGAGCATCGCCGCCCTGATCGTCAGCTCGGCGATCGGATTGACCGGCGCGACCTTGCTGGCATCGATCACCTATGCGGTCGCCTGGTTGGCCCTGCGCCCCGCAGCGGCTTTGCCCGATGGCCGCGACGCCCCGAAGGGGCTATAGCCCCAGCGCACTACCATAGGAGAACGCCATGGATTGCCCCGAGCTCAAAAAGAACGACAACGGCGTTGCCGGCCCGGTGGTCCTGGTGGTGATGGACGGTGTCGGCATCGGTCGCGGTGACGAGGCGGACGCGGTGGCGCTGGCATCAACCCCCAACCTCGATCGCTACGCCACTGGCTCGCTCAGCGGGGAGCTCGCCGCCCACGGCGTGGCGGTTGGCATGCCCTCCGACAAGGACATGGGCAACAGTGAAGTCGGCCACAACGCCCTGGGCGCGGGCCGTGTTTTTGACCAGGGCGCCAAGCTGGTCAAGGACGCCATCGGCACCGGGCGGCTCTACGAGGGCCAGGCCTGGCGGGGCTTGGTCACCCACCTCGAAAAGACCGGCGGCGCGCTGCACCTGTTCGGCCTGCTCTCGGACGGCAACGTGCACAGCCACATCGATCACGTCAAAGCGCTGATCACCCGCGCCCACGAAGAGGGCCTACCCCGGGTCTTCGTCCACGCTCTGCTCGACGGTCGGGACGTACCAAAGACCAGCGCCCTCGAGTACGTCGACGACCTCGAGGCGCACCTCGCCGAGCTCGATGGCGAGGAGGGTAAAGGCCAGGAAGGCCATCGCTACCGGGTCGCCTCCGGCGGCGGACGCATGATCACCACCATGGATCGCTACGGGTCGGACTGGCGGATCGTGGAGCGCGGCTGGCAGGCCCACGTGCACGGCGAAGCCCGGCGTTTCCCCTCCCTGCGCGGCGCCATCGAGACCTACCGTCAGGAGATGCAGGGCATCCTCGACCAGAACCTGCCGCCCTTGGTCGTCGAAGAGAACGGCGAGCCGGTCGCCACCATGCGGGACGGTGACGCGGTGATCGCCTTCAACTTCCGTGGCGATCGCATGCTGCAGATTTGTGCCGCCTTTGAAGACGAGGCCTTTGACAAATTCGATCGCGGTCGCGTCCCGGATCTATATTTCGCGGGCATGACCCTCTACGACGGGGATGAGGGCCGGCCCGGCCAATACCTCGTCGCCCCGCCGGAGATCACCTGCACCATCGGCGAGTTGCTGTGCCACGCCGGGGTCGGCCAGGTCGCCTGCAGCGAGACGCAAAAATATGGGCACGTCACCTACTTCTGGAACGGCAACCGCACGGGCTACTTCGACGAGTCGCTCGAAACATACATCGAGGTCCCCTCGAACCTGCCCCCCTTCGACGAGCGGCCGGAGATGAAGGCGGACGAGATCACCGACGCGGTGCTGGCGGAGATGGCCAGCGGGAAATTCCGTTTCCTGCGCCTCAACTACGCCAACGGCGACATGGTGGGGCACACCGGCAGCCTGCCGGCCACGATCAAATCGGTCGAGGCGGTGGACCGCAACCTGGCGCGGGTCGAGGAGGCGGTCCTCAAACTGGGCGGAGCCCTGATCGTCACGGCCGATCACGGCAACGCCGACGACATGGCCGAGCGCGACAAGAAAACCGGCGAGCCCAAGCGGGAGGCGAACGGCAACCTGGTGTCGCGCACCAGCCACTCCCTAAACCCGGTCCCCTTCCACGTCATTCTCCCCGCGGCGGATCAGGCTCGCTTTCGCCTGGCCGAGGTCGAGGCCCCCGGAATCGGCAACCTGGCAGCCACCCTCGCCTCGTTGCTCGGTTTCGATCCACCGGCGGGTTATCTGCCGCCGCTGATCGAAACAGTGACGAGTTGACGGGACAGGGGATCGGACGCAAGCTACAATTACGGGGAGGGGAGCCGAGGAACCCATGATCGACAAGGCCGCAATACGGTCGCTGGTCGCCGAGGTGCTCGACGGCACCGAGCTACAGCTCAAGCTCGATTGGTATCGCCTCCAGGACGCCATCGAGAGCGGTGATGTGGAGGTCCAGTGCGGGGTCCACCACGCCACCACCGGCGAGAAACGCACCATCCAGAGCGTCGGCGTCGGTTTGGTCGACGCCGTCTTCCAGGGGCTGGTGGAGGTCTACTCCGGGGACTTCCCGTCCCTCAAGACCATCCGCTTCGCGGAGTTCTCGGTGCTCGGCGACATGGAGAGCGGCCGCGACTCGGCCCGCACCGACTCGGAAGTCGAGGCGACCCTGCGCGTGGCCAACTCCGATGGCCGCGAGTGCGTCTTCACCCACAACTCCAAGTCCTTGACCCGCGCCTGCGTGCTCGCGGTGGTGTCGGCGGTGGAGTTCTTCATCAACTCCGAGCGTGCCTTCATCCAGGTCTTCCGCGCCCTGCAACACGCCCGTGAGCAGAACCGCGCCGATTCGATCCAACGCTACACCGACCAGCTCACCACCCTGGTGGAGGCCACCTCCTACACCGAGGTGATCGAGCAGATCCGCACCGAGGAGCTGGGCGAGTAGTTGCGGAGCGAGACCGCAGGGCTCGCGGAGTTGCGGAGCGAGACCGCAGGGCTC
>JAUUZB010000479.1 GCA_030590185.1 Deltaproteobacteria bacterium | reverse complement strand
GTTATTGCCGTCTAGGGCCAGCCCTTTCTTGTGGCTAACGAAGAAGGGAACGCGCGTGCCGTCCTGGCTCGTGGCGAAGAGCTGTTTGGTTACGTATTGGCTGGGGTCGAAGGCGATCGTTGGCCGGCGGAACAGGCTGCTCTCCCCGCTGGTCAGGTCCAGGCGGTGGATCTCGGTGGGGGTGGCGTAGCTGGCGTAGGCATAGAAGGTCTCGCGGTCGGCGCGCCGGCCCGGGAAGCCCCAGGTGCTTCCGACGCCGGGGAGGGTGACCTCTCGCACCGGCTGGCCTTTCAGGTCGAACAGCTTCACCACGCTGTGGGCGTCAACCAGGTAGCCGATCACGAACTGGTCACCGACCAAGTTGATCAGCTCGATGGTCGACTCCGCCTGGGGGATCAACTCGCTGACCTCGCCGCGCTTGGCGCCGTCGGTCTCGATGGTGATCACCCGGCCGCGTGGCGCCGAAAGAGTGGTCTTGAACAGGAAACGTGAGCCCTCGTTGCCGAGGAAGGCGTACTCCGCCGCGAAGTTATCGATCAGGGTGACGATCTTCGCGCCGGGCTCGGCCAAGGGTTGATAAAGCACCATGTTGTTGGCGTCGGTGCCCTTGGTGACCGAGATGATCAAATAGGCTCCGTCGTCGGTGACATGGCCGGAGAAACCCCAGTCCTTGTGGTCCGGTCGCTCGTAGACCAAGCGGTCCGCCGACTGCTCGCTGCCGATGGCGTGAAAGTAGAGCTTGTTGAAGAAGTTGAGCTCCTCGAGGGCAGCGTCCGCCTTCGGCTCAGGATAGCGACTGTAGTAGAACCCCGAGCCGTCCGGCAGGAAGGAGGCACCGGAGAACTTGATCCATTTCAGATGATCCGGGAGATCCTCACCCGTGTCGACCTTGCGCACCCGCCACTCGTTCCAGTCAGAGCCAGCCGACGCCAATCCGTAGGCGAGCAGCTCGCCGTCATCACTGACCGACAGGCCGGCGAGGTGAACCGTGCCGTCCTCCGATAGGGTGTTCGGATCGAGCAGCACGCGCGGCTCCGCGTCGAGGGCCGGGGCGACATAGAGCACGCTCTGGTTCTGGAGCCCGTCGTTCTTGCTGTAGAAGTACCGGCCCCCGCGCACGAAGGGCACGCCGACCTTCTCGTAGTCCCATAGCTGGGTGAGCCGCTCGTTGAGACGGCCGCGGGCGTCAATCTTCTTCAGGAAGCCGTAGGTCAGCTCGTTTTGGGACGCGACCCAGGCGGCGGTCTCCTTGGAATCGAGATCCTCGAGCCAACGGTAGGGATCGGCGACCGAGCGGCCGTGGTAGTCATCTACCTGATCCACTTTTCGGGTGACCGGGTAGGCGAACGGTTGCGCTGCTCCCGGGGCGCCGGTGGTGGGCTCCGGGGTTTGGCTGCAAGCGACGAGTAGCGGCAGGGCGATGAGGGCGAGAATCGAACGCATGACGGGGGCCTCCAGGTGGCCGGGTGATAGCAGATCCGGAAGGTAAGGATCACTCCCCGGACAGGAAAGCCAACAGCTCGTCAAAATAGGCCGTGGCGTTGAGCGCCAGCACTGAGTTGTGATCGCCGCGCTCGAAGATCACGAGCTTCTTGCGCTCCGGGGGCGTCGCGGCCCAGGCGAAGTTGCGTTCGGCGTGGGAGACGTGGATCAGGTGGTCCCCGGCCGCGTGTAACAGGAGCAGGCGCCCGTCGTAGGCATTGAGCTTGGCGCGGTGATCGAGCACGGCGCGCGCCTCCTCGGCGAACGCCTCTTGGCTAGCACCGAGCTCCGCCGGGTCGACCCGCAGCAGCAGGCGCTCGAGCACGTCGGCGATGCCGCTTTCCAACACCAGGCCCCAGACGCGTGGTTGACGCCGCACCGCCTCGATGGCGTAGATCGAACCGACCGAGCGGCCGAAGATCACCAACTCCTCGGGCGACGCGCCGGTGGCCTCCAGGATTGGATCGACGTCGTCCAGCATTGCGGCCAGCTGCGGCTCACCGTCCGAAGCACCGTAGCCGCGGTACTCGGCGAAGAAGACGTTCACCCCGAGGTTGAGGCAGGCGCTGGCCAGGTCCGGCACGTAGTCGGCCACGATCTCGCCGTTACCGTGGAAGTGAACCAGGGTGCGGGCGCCCGGGTGGGGACGGGCGGAAAAACAGGCCAGGCGGCCAGCCTCGGTCTCGACCCAGGTGGTCTCCGGGAGGCTCCCGGGACGGGGAAAGAAGTAACGTTCGGTGATGATCCGGTGGTTCAGTAGCACGTCAGGTCCTCAGTGATAGGCGTTCCAGATGCCCCGTACGTCGATCGTCCGTTGGCAGGCGGGGCTCTTGAGCGGGGCGATCGTGATCACCACTTCCTCGATGGTCTTGAGATTCCGGGAAGCAACCCCGATCGCTTCGACAAAGCCGATCCGCGGCACCACCGGCCACTTGGTGGCCCACAACCGGGCGACCTCCACGATGCGTTTGCAGGGCTCGCCGCCCTTGGGCGTGATCTGAACCTCTACCAGATCGATCCCCCGGGCGTCCGGCCGCAACAGGGCGGTCACCTCGAGGGACACCTGTTTGCCCGATTTTCCCTTCCAGATGCGCGCTCGCTTGAGCCCGCGGTTCTTCAGGGTGAGCACCTTGGCGTCGTTCTGGTTGAAGGTCTTGCGCACCTTGCGCACCTTGCGCTTCTTGCCGGCCCGCTCGACAAAAGAGAGCGCCGAGTTCGGTTGGCCGAGCACCTTGATGCAGAGCGCGTCGACGTCGATCTCGACCGTCTTGCTGCCGATCGCACAAGAGACCGTGTCGAGGGTCTGCCGGGTCTGCTCGCCGCAGATCTGGACCGGCTTGGTGGTGCCTCCCCGCAGCTTGGTGACGAATAGTTGCGGGTGGCGGTGGCCGGCCAGGATTTGGTCCTGAACGAACCCCTGCACCGCCGGGTGGGGCAAGCGGCGGCGAATCGTCTGTCCCGCCGGTGTGCGCTCCGCTACTTCGAGCACGGTGTAGAGACGGCCGGACTTGAAGGCGCAGCGCCGGTAGACCTCGACCTGATACCAGGTACCAGCCGCGGGATCGTCGCACTTGAGCCCGCCGATCAGGCTCGGCTCACTCCTCGCACACTGGCCCCGGGCCACGGCCGGCGCCGCCACCAAGCAGCCGCAGATCAGCAGGGCTCGCCACACCCGGGCAGGATCCCACGGATGGTCCCGGCAGGGAAGGTGACGGGGTGTCCCTACGAAGACCGGCCGGTTGCGCCATCCGAGCTGAAATCGCGCATCGGCTCGAGGGGCAGCATCGGGTAGATCTGGCCGATCACCGGGAGCATCGAGTTATAGACCCAGTCCATGTCGAGCAACGCCCGTCCCGCGCCGTTGAGAGCGGTCAGGCGGCCACGCATCAGGACGCTCTCCATGGAGAGGCTCAGAGCGAATAGGGCGACGGCCTTCTCGCTACCGATCGCGGCGAGGGCCGCGCCGCCGTTGAGCACCAGCCGACCGCTGCTAGCCGGGTAGCAGGGCACCACCGGGATCAACTCTGGAAAACCGTCGTCGTCGATGAAGGCGACGAACTTGAGGGCGTCGAGCTTGCCCACCAAGGCCTCGGCCCACGGCTTGAGCACTTGCTCCGGGTGATCGCTGCCCTTGAAGGCGGCGGTGGCCCGGGCGCGCAACGATCCGGCGATCAGCCGTGGCAAGGAGAGCGGGGTTGGCCCCTGCACGCGCCGGAGATCCAGATAGTGGATGGTGTGGAAGCCGGTGTAGGCGTTGTAACGGAACAGCGCCTGGTTGTTGTAGATGACGTGGTCCTCCCCCTCGTGGCTCTTGTGGGTCCAGGTGGCCTGGCCGTGCCACAGCCGGCGGTCGAGGCCCATCACCACAAAGGCACAGCGCGGGGTGCGTTGCACGTTGAGCTTGCTGTCGCCGGTGGAGAACTCCCCGAAGGTCAAATGGGTGGCATCCCTGGCGCGCAGGGAGGTGATCAAGGAGATGTGGGGCAGACCCTCGGCGCTGACCGTGGCGAGGATGCCGACCTTGGCCTCAGCTCCAAAGGCTGCGATCGCGTCGTCGTTGAGGTGGGTTTGGTGCTCAGTCACAGCGATTGCTCCTTGGCGGCCTCGTCACTCAGCCGCGTCGCTCCGGTGGCCAGGACCCGGTCTGGATCGACGCCGGAGCGCTTGGCCACCTGTTCAAAGTGGGCGAGCTCGGCGGCGCTCAGCAGCGGCTGTCCATCGTAGGGCCAGGGCTTTCCGAGCCGCTGGTATTTGTGGCCGCAGAGGTTGTTGAAGGCGCACAGCTCCCAACGGTCGAGGACGTCGCGCAGGCTGGTGGCGATGAAAGCCCCGATGGCCTCGATGTTGGCGTCGACGGCGGTCGCCCCGGGGATGAGCGGTGTGCGGATCCAGAGTTTGGCCGGCTGACCGGTGGCCCGCATCTGGTCGCGCAGGGCGCCGAGGTTCTCGAGGACGCGAGCGTTCGCCTGTCCGGTGTGAGCGCGGTGACGCTCCGGGTCGAGCAGCTTCAGATCGTAGAGCACCAGGTCGGCGTGCTCTGCGAGGCTCAGCAAGCGCTCCATGGAGCAGGTGCCGCAGGTATCGAGGGCGGTGTGCAAGCCCGAGGCGCGACAGCGCTCGAGCAGCAGGGCAACGAAGTCTGCCTGCATGGCCGGCTCGCCACCGGAGATGGTCACCCCGCCGCCGGAGCTATCAAAGAAAGCTCGGTCCTTGACGAGCTCAGCGACCAGCGCCTCCACCGTGTAGCTCTG
>JAUUZB010000962.1 GCA_030590185.1 Deltaproteobacteria bacterium | reverse complement strand
GCCGCTGTCTCCGCGATCGACCATTTCTTCACACCTGACGTCAAGCGTACGGAAACCGAGGCCGGAGGCGGCGAACTCGGCGACTTCGCGTGGGGCGCTTACGAGTTCGAACTCGGGCGACGTAACGGTTCGATCGGGGTGGAGATGAGCAGGACCGGGACCGTGGCGGTCGCTGGACGCGAGTGCCGCGTCCTCAAAAGGAAGTGCATCTGGCTGACTGTCGAGGGTAGGGTGCGTGTCGAGTACGACCTGACGCCTGACGATGACCTGGACGTTCTGTTCGCGCCGGAGTGGAACCTGTCATTTCTCACGCCCGAGAAGGAGTGGGTGTCGTTCCACGCGGACGACACGGACGGCAGCGGACTGAGAAGAAGAAAGACCCTGAACGCCGTCGGCGCTATGAGAGTCGACGATCGCCTCAGTGCCTCCTGGTGGTTCCGCAGCGATGACCTGACCAAGATCACCGTGGTCGACACCTCCGACACCGCCAGCCCCAGCATCACCCGCGAGCTCTACGTCGAAGGCGCCTACCAAACCGGCCGCCGCATCGACACCACGGTCCGCATGGTCAACTACGGCTCGATGGACATCCCCGGGGTCCACTCCTACCCGGACAGGAGCGACTCCTGGGACGACCACCAATACGACTACTATTACGATTACGACTACGACGCGGACGCCTACGAGGCCGCGTACCGGCAGGCGATCAGCAAGACCATCGCCGCCAACGACGCGATCATCTACGCGACCCCCCTCGAGGATTTCCTGCCGCAGATCTACGAGCGCCGCAACGGCTCCATCTTCATCGAGCACACCTTCACCAGCGACGACTGCCGCAGCTTCGCCATGGCCGAGGACGGCGTGGCCCGGGGCGTGACCTCGATCCTCAGCATCGACCTGCTCAGCGACAACTTCAGCTTCGACCATGACCACATCATCACCAACTACGCCACGGTCTACGCCTCCACGGACGTCATGCTCATCGCCGAGGCCTCCGAAGACTGGTGGTGGTACTGGAACAACGAAGACTACGACGAGGCCACCAACCTCCACCGCTTTGACGTCTCGGCGGGCGGCGTGGCGGTCTACACCGGCAGCGGCCGCGTCGAAGGCCACACCAACGACCAGTTCTCCTTCTCGGAGTACGAGGGCTTCATCCGCGTGGCGACCACCACCGGCGGTTGGTGGAACTGGTGGGACGACAACGCCGACGAGATCGACAACCACATCTTCGTGCTCGGCGGCACCGACACCCTCACGCAGCTCGGCCACCTCGGCGGCATCGCCCCGGGCGAGGAGATCTGGTCAGCGCGCTTCGTCGGCAATGAGGCCTTTCTGGTTACCTTCCTCAACATCGATCCACTCTGGACCATCGACCTCACCGTGCCGATGGCTCCGACCATCAAAGGGGAGCTCGAAGTGGTAGGCGTCTCCACCTACATCCACCCCCTCGGCGACGGCCACCTCTTGACCATCGGCTACAATGGCGACGAATGGGGCATGGACTGGAACGCCCAGGTCTCCCTGTTCGACGTCACCGACTTCTCGAACCCGGTCCTCACCGACGCCCTGCCCTTTGCCCCGCCGAGCTCCAACGACGGCTGGTACTCCGCCTCGAGCGAAGCGCTCTACGAGCACAAGGCCTTCACCTACTGGCAGGGCTACCTCGCCATTCCCCTGAGCACCTACCGGGACGAGTACGACGACAACACCGGCGAGTGGAGCTACGAGTACATCAGCCGCTTGCAGCTCATCACCGTGGACACCACCGACGGGTTAGCGCTCTTCGGCGACATCGACCACTCCGATTTCTTCAACGACAACCAGGATGATTACTGGTGGTGGTACAGCACCGACGTGCGCCGCGCCATCTTCATGCTCGACGACCAGGGTAACAACCACGTCTACGCCATCAGCGAGCGCGGCGTCACCTCCCACCGCATCGACGGCGCCGACCTCGTCCAGACCGCAAGTGTGGCGCTGCCCGGCCCCGAGGAGACCCCCTACTTCTATTGGTAGCAGACTCGCTCTCCCCTTAGGCTCCTCTAGCGGGGGCGCTCCGGCGCCCCCGCACTCCCGCAGAATTTATCCCCTATCCCCCGGTTATCTTATGTGTGCATCATGGGGTGAGGGGGGGGATTATGCGACATCGAGCGTTCGTCCTGCTGCTGTTTTGGCTGCTGCTGTTGCCGCTGGCCTGCTCGCAGAGCCCTGAGGAGGCGATGGGGAACACGGTTCGGGTCTCCACCGGCCTCCAATATCAAGGGGGCGTGTTGGTGGGTGAGAGCCACGTGGTGACGCCCTTGGCCATCATTGAACAGTTCGATCATCCGACCGTCATCGATCAGACCGGCAAGGAGATCGAGTCCCGGGTGGTCAGGCGCGACACGGAGCACGGCGTCGCCCTGGTCCTGATCAAGGACAAGCTCTCCAGCGCCAACCTCGCTGCTTCCGCCGAGGTCACCGATGGGGCCACGGTCCTCGCGAGGGTGATCGACGCCGATGGCGAGACCCAGGACAAAATCGGCACGACCTCCGGCTATCGCTACCATTTGGGCACCGCCTATCTGCAGACCGACCTCGAGATCGAGAAGCAACACGTCGGCGCCGGGGTTTTCACCGCCGGCGGCGAGCTGATCGGCATCCTGGCGCTGCCCCGTGGCAAAATGAGCTACGTGCTGCCCATTGAGTATATCCTGAATGGCAAGGGGGCGCTGTCCAACCATCACGATCTGCGCCGCGCCATCGGCGTGGGCCGGGACTCGCCTGAGTTCGCGGCCCAACGGGTCGAGGCCGAGAAACACCCGGAGGAGCTGCCCGACCCCCTGAGCTTCGACGGGATCGCGCCGGTGCACAGCTTCTCGCGCACCGCCTTGATCGGTGAGCTCACCATGCTCGCCAAGAAGGACCAGCCGATAAAGGGTCAGGCAGTGACCTTCGAGGTCGCCATGCTCGGCGACGAGCGCCGCACGGTGGCGGAGGGTGCCGTCCAGAAGGCCAACCTGCGCTGGGTGCCGGCACCGGAGTTGATCGCGGAGATCTCAACCACCCAAGCCGCGGCCTTCGGCAAGGACTACGTCGCCCGCG
>JAUUZB010000398.1 GCA_030590185.1 Deltaproteobacteria bacterium | reverse complement strand
TGGGTTGCAGCATCACCGGCACCTGCCAACAAATCACGCCGGAGACCACTTGTTCCTGGTGGAACGAAAACGGCCTGTGCCCCCCCGGCATGGTGTGCAGCAACTGGGGCGAATGCGAGATCGTCAATCCGAGCGAGGCCTGCAGCGCCACCCACCCGGATGGGCCGTGCGAGGATGGCGAGACCTGCGTCAACGGTGTTTGTACCTACATCCCGTGCAGCGTTGACACGCCGGAGGGGACCTGCCCCAACGGCCTGTTCTGCAGCAACGGCGAGTGCCTCTACCCGCCCTGCGGTCCGGCGGTGCCCTACTCTGGGATCTGCCCGGCGGGCTACGTCTGCTCCGACGGGGTGTGCGAGTCCCTCAGCGGCGAGCCCTGCGGTCCGACCAACCTCGACGGGCCCTGCGCCGACCCTGGCCAAACCTGCGATGACCGCACGAGCTCGGCGACCCTGGGCAGCTGCGTCTGGACCTGCAGCTATGCCTACCCGGACGGCTACTGCGACCCAGGCCTCGACTGTTTCTCCGGCTGGTGCCTCGACGACTGCGCCTCCGGGGTGGTCTGCGAGTGGTCCGGCGTCTGCTGCGCCGCGGGCGAAGAGTGCCTCGACGACGAGATCTGCGTACCCGCCTGCCCGGCGCCACGGGTGCGCTGCAACGACGATCAGGTCTGCTGCGCCGCGGGGCTCGAGTGTTGGGCAGAGCAGTTCTGCCTGGACCCCTGCGCCGCCGACCAACGTTGCGGGGTCAGCGGCGAGCTCTGTTGCGCCGCCGACGAGACCTGCTCGCCGGGGTTAATCTGCGCTCCCCAATGCGATCCCGGCCGCGCCCCCTGCGGCGTCGATCTCGACATCTGCTGCGCCGACGGGGAGGCCTGCCTCTACGACCAGTGCGTGGCGGCAGGCGCGAGCTGCACCGACTTCCTCGATTGCGAATGGGACGAGTACTGCGAGCCCACGGTGGGCAGCTGCCTGCCGGCGGCGGTGCCAGGCGGCGAGGTCTGCCTGTACGAGCGGCCACCATCGATCTTCGATCCGATGACCGAGTGGCGGTGGACCGGCCTGTGGCCTGCCTGCGGGCCGTCCTTTGAGTGTCGTGGTGGAGAGTGTGCCGTGTTGTGCGACCAGGACAGCGAGTGCGTGGGGGCCTGCGTGGATCACCGTTGTGCCTGCGGCGTTGACAGCGATTGCGTGGTCGGTAGCGAGAGCTGCCAGCAGGGCGCCTGCGTGACCACCGGCAGCGCCTGCGGCGAGCGTTATGAAAACGTCATGAGCATTCCCACCGTGGCCGACCTCGACCACGACGGCTACCCGGAGGTGATCTACCGCGCCTACGCCGCGGCGGTGCTCGGCGAGGCAGTGTTGGTCATCCTCGATGGCCGGGATGGTGGCGACGGCTCTGGTGCGGGTAGCCCACCGGTGGCGCTGCTCTCCCCTGATCTCGACGCCGGCCTCCCTTGGCTGTTCGCGGCCGGACACCAGGCCGCGGTGAATCTCGACGACGACGACGCGCTGGAGATCGTGGCGGTGGCGGCCACGGGCCTCGTGGCCTACAACGACCCGGCTGATTTTGACCCAGCCGACGGCGACGGCGTGGTGCTGTGGCAGACCACCGCCTATCCCCTCGACCGCACCCTCGATGGCGGCGCGCCGAGCGTCGCGGATCTCAACGGCGACGGTCAGGCCGAGGTGATCATCGGCGCGGTGGTACTCGACGGCACCACCGGCACCATCCTGGTAGCGCCAACCGGCGGGCCGGAGCTCGAGGGTGGCGGCGATCGTTTCGATGGTGGTTGGATCAGTATCGTCGCCGACGTCGACCTCGATGGCCAGCCCGAGGTGATCACCGGTAACCGCGCCTGGGATGTGGAGGAGACCGGCGGGATCTGGACCATGACCCCCCTGTGGGAGAGCGTCACCAACGTGGCCCGGCCGCCGGACTACATGCAGACGGTCGACATCCCCGACGGCTTTGCCGCGGTCGCCAATTTCTTCGTCAACGCCTCGGGACCGGACTACCCGGAGGTGGTCAACGTCGCGGGGGGCGACCTCTTCCTGCTCGACGGCCTGACCGGGAGTCTGCTCGCTGGACCGATCCCGGTGCCGGCCGGTGCCACGGGCCAGAACCACGGTGGACCGCCGACGGTGGCCGACTTCGACGGCGACGGTCGCCCCGAGGTCGCGGCCGCGGGCAGCGGTTGCTATTCGGTCTACGACTTCGATTGCCTCGCCGGCTACGATCCTGCCGCCCGCGCCGACGTCGCCACCCTGCCGGGCTGCGCCCTGGCGCCGAACGACCGCTGTGGCTCCTACGCCTCGATGATCGGGGTGTTGTGGAACTACCCGGCCCAGGACTTCTCCTCCGCCTGCACCGGCTCGAGCGTCTTCGACTTCGACGGCGACGGCGTGGATGAGGTGCTCTACAACGACGAGTGCTTCTTCCGCGTCTTCGACGGCCGCGACGGCACGGTGCTCATGGAGCGCCCCAACGCCTCGCGCACCAACTCCGAGTACCCGATCGTGGTCGACGTGGACGGCGACCGCAACTCCGAGATCCTGTTGGTGGCCAACCACGATCAGGTGGTGCGCGATCACTGCGCCAGCAACCACGACGCCGATCCGGTCTATGCCCCCTACCCGCACTACGACGACCTGGCCGACCCCGGGGAGTACTGTGATCTGGCGACCTTCCCGGAGCACACCCGGGAGTGCACCGTGGGCGCCGCGGGGATCACGGTATTTGGCGACAGCTCGGACCAATGGGTCAAGACCCGGCCGATATGGCATCAGCACGCCTACCACGTCACCGGCATCGATCTGGATCCAGACACCTGGGTCGCGACTTTACCCACCCAGGAGACGGCGAGCTGGTCGGATTCGAACACCTACCGCAAGAACGTGCGCGGCTCGATTCCGCTCAACGCCCCGGACATTAGAGTGACCACCGTGGTCCCGGACCTGCTCACCTGCCCCACCCTCACCCTCAACGCCCGCATCGCCAACCTCGGCGCCCTCGGGGTCGCCGCGGGGGTGCCGGTTAGCCTGTACGGATTGTGGGAGGATCCACCGGTCCACCTGTCGACCACCGCCACTACCGCGCCGCTGCTCCCCGGGGCCGCCGAGTACGTGAGCTTCGCCTACACGCCGAGCGGTGCCTTGGCCGACACGCCCTTGGCCTTCCAGGTGGTGGCCGACTTCGACGGCAGCGCCGAGACCCTCGACGAGTGTCACGAGACCAACAACACCGCCGAGACCGACCCGCTGCTCTGCGAGTCCACGATCCCGATCGCCCGCTGCGTGCTCCTCGCCCCAGCCGCCGACGACGTGGCGCCCCTCGGCACCGTGGTCTTTGACGGCAGCTACTCGTTTGACCCGCAGGCCACGGACGGCATCGCCTCCTGGGCCTGGGAGGTGATCGACTACCCGGACGGCGCCTGGCCCGGGGACTTTGGGCCCCAGGGCAACGGTACGCCCCAGTATTCGATCTGGCTGCCGATCGCCGGCACCTACACCGTGCGCTTGGCGGTCACCGATCAAGCCGGCCAGCCCAGCGCCGAGACCGCCGATTCCATCTGCACGGTGGAGGCGGTTCCCAAGAGTTGGATCCACGTCCAGCTGGTATGGGACGAGGGGGTCACCGACATGGACCTGCACGTTGTCTGGTGGGACAACCCAGCCGGCAACCGCGAGCTCTATCAACAGTACGACTGTTACTACGCCGACCCGGTGCCGAATTGGTTCAACGACTTTGACTCCGATCCGCGCCTCGACATCGACGATACCTACGGCTACGGCCCGGAGAACCTGAACATCGACCGGCCGCAGCCCGGCACCTACCGGGTCTACGTCAACTACGCCGGCAACCATTTCAGCTACTGGACGACCCCGTGGGTCGCCAACACGGTGCGCATCTATCTGGCGGGGGAGCTCGTGGCGGAGTACGAGCGCGACCTCTCCTACGAGTGGGCGCACATCTGGGCGGTGGGGGAGATCATCTGGAACGGCGACGACGATTACTCCTTTGTGCCGCTGCCGAGCGACCAAGCCGGGGATCCGAGCATCGTGGGGTACATCTGCGACATCTACTATGACACCTGGACCGAATGGTGGGCGACGACCTGTCCGACGAATGACTGAGCCGGCGGGTTCGCTGGCTGCTCATCAGCGGCGCTGTGGAAACGCGAACGCCTGCAACTGATCAGGGACAAGCCGGGTTCGGTCCGGCCGGCGTGCCGAGATCCCCATCGCCATACGGCGTCTCCGCGAGGCACCAAGCGGTCAGGTCATCGTTGTCGCTGGTGTTCGTCGCCACGGGATCCAAGCTCCAGGCGGCGCCCGGGGTGGCCGGGTCATAGGTCACCTGATCCAACAGGGTGGTGTCGATGCCGATGCTCAGGGTGTCGCCGGCGTTGACGATGTTCATGCTGAAGATCTCGGCCACCGGCGGCAGGCCACCATTGGAGGAGCTGAACTCGAAACGGGAAAAGATGACGTAGCTGTCGGCGGCGGCGCGGGCGCATCCGGTTACGTTCACCAGGCTCGTGTCCGCCGTGGCGTGGCCGACCTTGAGGCCGTTGAGGTCGACCTCGTTGACGACGTAGATCTCGAACCACTCTCCAAACGAATCAGAGACGGTGGTGGGATCGGGCATGATTTCGGTGATCACCAGATCGCCCGGCTGGGGCGTGATCAACGGGCCCACCGGTGGACAGTCCAAGACCGGAAAATCACACCAGGCGTTCTCCGCAGCTGGGCTGCCGAAATCTCCGTTGGACATGATCCACGGGGCGTCGCACCAGCGCGCCTGGTCGTCGTTGGCCGCCGGGGTGGAAAAGCCCGGGTCGAGGTTGATCGCGATGCCGGAGAGGCCGGTGTCCCAGGCCACCTGATCGAGCAGGGCGCCATCCTGTCCCACGTAGAGCGTGCCGTCGGCATTGTAGAGGCTGAAGCCGAACCCGGCCTCCACCGCGGGCAGGTTGCCGTTGACGCCCGGGTTGGTGGAGCGGGCGAACAGCAGGTAGCTGCCGGCGGACGCGAGGCGGCAGTCACCGCTGGGCACGACCACCGAGGCACCGGCCGCGTCGACGCCGAGCTCGAGACCGTTGAGCTCGACGTCGGCCGTGACCGCGATCTCGAACCACTCACCGTTGGCGTCGGTCACCGCCGAGGGGTTGGGCATCACTTCGGTCACCACGAGATCTCCTACCTGCGGTAGAAGCTGCGGCACCCAGTCGCCTCCCTCCCAACAGGTCCCG
>JAUUZB010001026.1 GCA_030590185.1 Deltaproteobacteria bacterium | reverse complement strand
GCCTGTATGCCGTACCTCTCGATAAACTCCTTGATGTAGCGGGCGAAACGGAAGCTGGCGGTGGCGGTAACCGAGGGGATCTTGTACTCCCCGGGCGACGGCTCGCTGACCGCCGGCGAGCAATGAAAGTTCACCGGGCAGGTGTTGCGGATGTCGACGGACGGCTCCAGCCGGTTGTCGAAGATCTGCCGGTAGACCCCTTCTCTGCCCGTGAAGATCGTGCCGTTCAGAAAAACCGCGTCGCCCGGTCGTACCTCGGCGATGGCTGCCTTGTCGAACGGGATGTCGAGGTTGACCTCGCGGATGGTTGATTTTGAGCTCGTCATGATTCCGTCTCCTAATCCACGGTCTCTCGCCGGTAGTAATCCGTGAACCACATGGGATTCTCCCGCTCCTCGACGCTATTGTCGGCTTGGATCCGGATGGTCTGGCGCCGTTGGGCAAAGCAGAATTGTTGGATGGCGACCGGCATGCCGCCGGTGTGGGTGTGGGCGACCTCCACGTGGACGTCCATGATAGCCCCGTCGCCGGAGAAGCCCATCACGGCGAAGCCGGTTTGGTTACCGAGCTCCTTGAGCTCTTCCTCGAGAGCCGCGACCTGCTCGTTCGGGTTGCGGTCTCCGATGACCCGCAGGCAGGCCGCCTCCTTGGCGAGGCGGACACAGGTGTCCTTGGCCCCACCGATGCCGACCCCCACGGTGACCGGTTGGCAGGACATGCCCCGCCGCAGGAACTCGCCGAGACAATCGAGGTAGAAGCGCTTGATGCCGGCGATGCCGTCGGCCGGAAAGAGCATGCGGTAGTCGCCACCGAACAGGCCACCCTTGTGAACGGCGGTCAGGTCCAACCAGGAGGCGTTGGGCTCGAAGCTATAATCCACGGTGGGGGCGTGGGCGCCGACGTTGTTGTTGTTGTCCTGCCTGGACAGGGGGTGGACCCGGTTCGGCCGCAACGGGATGTCACGGGTGGCAGAGGCCGTGGCTCGCCGAATCGCCTGCTCCAGCCCCACCATGCCGCCCTCGACCTGTGCCTCGTTGCCGATTTTGGCATAGATCCGCGGCAGCCCGGTGTCGGCGCACATGGGCTGCTTTTCCTTGGCCGCCAGCTCAAAATTCTCGAGGATCCGGTCGAGCACATAGGCCGGCAAAGGGTTCGACTCGGTCTCCCGCATCTCGGCGATCTTGCGACTGACGTCGCTGGGAATAACCGCCGCTGTCTTGAGGTGCAGTTTGCAAGCCGCCTGATAGATGACGTCGCTTTGTATCATTAGACCGTATCTCCCAATGGGCGGGATGATAGCCCCCTCGAGCAGCGCAGACAACGGTCAGCCTGAGGCTGGCCCGCCGGGCTTCCACCGTTTTTACACGCGATTTACACTCCCGGGGCGGACAAGGAGCTAAGCTAGGGACGTGGTGGACAAGCTAGAGGTTCTGGTGGTCGAGGATGAGGAGCGCATCCGGCAGGGGGTGTGCGACGTCTTGGCCTTCAACGGCTACGAGCCGACCGGCGTCGAGAGCGGCGAGGAGGGGCTCGAGCTCGGCAGCAGCGGTCGCTTCGCCCTGGTGCTGCTCGACGTGATGCTCCCGGAGATGAACGGCTTCGAGGTCTGTGAGGCGCTGCGCGCGCGCCGACCGCACCAGGCGATCATCATGCTCACCGCCAAGGGCGCCGAGGCGGACGTGCTCGACGGTTTCAAATGCGGCGCCGATGACTACGTGCCCAAGCCCTTCTCCGTACGCGAGCTGCTCGCTCGCATCGAGGCGTTGCTGCGCCGGGCCGGCAAGCTGGGTGCGGAGCAGTCAGCCCCGTTTGCCTTCGGCGACTGGGAGATCCAACCGGAACAGCGCCAGGCGATGCGCGACGACGAGGCTGTCGAGCTGACCAAGCGGGAGCTCGAGCTGTTGGCTCTCTTCGTCCGGGAGCCGGGCCGCATCGTCAGCCGGCGACGTTTGCTCCAAGAGGTGTGGGGCCACGGCAACGTCGAGGGCCTCAACACCCGCACCGTCGACGTGCACATCGCCAAGCTGCGCAAAAAAATCGACGCCGCCGAGGTGATCGAAACCGTGCGCGGCGAGGGCTACCGCTACAGCGCCTGAATCATCATGTCACGTGTGCGAAAACTCTTCCTGCTGGTCGCCGTGGCGCTGCTGGTGTTGATCGGCCTGCTCAGCGAACGCGCCGTCACCAGCGTGGCGGCCGAGCGCACGGCGCACCACACCTTGGTGGCGGAGCGGATCTTCGATGAGATGGAGCGCGAGCTCAGCGCCTTCCTCGAGCGGGAGGAGGAGCGACCCTTTGGCCACTACCGCCACGACTTCGTCGCCGCACAGCTCAGCAACGCCGCTGCCCTCGACAAACTGCCGCTCAACCGCTCGCCCCTGGCCGAGCTGCCCGGGGAGCCCTACCTGGTCGGTTACTTCGAGCTCGATCCGAACGGCCGTTTCAGCACGCCCCTGCGGCCCCGGGATCGAACCCGCTGGCGCCCGAGCGCCGAGGTATTGAAGCGCGTCGACCGGCTGCAGCGACTGGTACTTCAGCGCTGGCCCCGGGCCGGCACCAAAGCTGGTCCCCTGCAGAGCGATGAACAGAAACTCGAGAGGCCCGGCCTGCGTGGCCAACAGCTCCCGGGCACCACGGTCATGCTCCCGGACCGCCGCGCCGGAGCCACCGCCGCGGGCGAACGCCAGCCGAAGGAACAGCCCGCCGAGCTGGAGAAATCCAGCCTGCGAGCGCTCAACCGTGGTGTCTCAAAACGCTCCAGGCGTAGCGCCAAGGTCAGCAGCACTGCCGCACCCAACCTCGGCGACTTCGAGGGCGGCGCGGAGGAGCAGGGAGCGAGCGGTAGTCTGCTCGATCTCTTCGCGCGGCCCCGGGGTGTCGCCTCGTCCGCCGAACGGCCCAGCGATGGC
>JAUUZB010000861.1 GCA_030590185.1 Deltaproteobacteria bacterium | reverse complement strand
GTTTCGATGCCGCTGCGCCACGTGTGGCAGGGCACGGATGCCGTGCAGAGTGAGATGGTCGACGGCGATCCGTTTTTCGTCGCGCCCTATTCTCCGACTGCTTTCGATTTTGCAATGAATGCCGATGATGAACTGGTGATCGCCTGTGCCGACGACGGTGACGATCTCTATCTGGTGAAGCGCACCACCGACGGTTGGACGACCTCTCGCGTCTACGAGCCCAGCGGCGGACAGGTGGCCGAGGTCGCGCTCGCCCTCGACACCAGCGGCACCGCGCACCTCGCCTTTGGCCGCGATGGGCAGCTCCACTACGCCGTCGAGACCGCTGGCGACTTCGACGTCGAGGTCCTCAACGACGGCACGCCCCGGTACATCGAGGGAGAGTCACCGACGATCGTCGTCGACTCTTCGGGATTGCCGCACATCATCTCCGTCGCCAACCTGAGCGAAACGACGTTCGATAAGGATCTCCACCACACCTACCACGACGGCAAACGGTGGGTGTTTGAGGTGCTCGAAGAGTCGTCGGTGATCGGCAATACGTCGGCGGCCATCGATCTTCATGACAGGCTGCACATCGTCTACGTACACAAGTATGACGACGACACGCAGCAGGTGCGGTACGCTTGGAGCCGACTCGTGGAATGAGTGGCGGCGAGGTGGAGCTGAGAATGACAACTTCGAGCCTTTGGCAGGTGGCGGGCCTCTTGGTCTCGATGGCGGCGGGTGGCTGCAACTCGCCGCTGGACAAGAATCCAACCGTGGGCGACTACGATGGCGTCGGCGGATCCAGCGCGACCGGCGGGGTTGGTGGTGGGGGCGCCGGTACGGGTGGGGTAGGCGGCAGTGGGGGCGGCACGGCCGGCGACTGTGGGGCGTGCGACTACTGCAACCCAGCGAGCGCCGAGGGGGAGGACGCGGTCTACAACGCCGGCTCAGACTTGCTCTACTACGTTGCGCGCAGCGCCCCCGCGCCCGGACCATTTGATTCGTTGACCATCGAGCTCTGGCACAGCTTCGGCGCCAGCCGCCTGGTGACGTCGTACGCGCCATTTGTCTTCACCGGCGAGAACTTCGCTGACTGCTCGGTTTGTTCGCAGGCGGCTCGCGGTTGCGTGATCAGTCGGATTGGCCTCGAGTGCAGCGAGCAGTTCGTCATCCTCTCCGGCGAGCTAACCCTCACCGCCCTCGGGCAAACCGGCGGCCAGATGACCGGCACGCTCAGCAATGCTGTCTATGGTTTGGCTACGTTCAACGAGTCCACGCTCGAATCGACCATCATCGATCTCGACAGCGACGGCGAGCCGGACAAAACCTGGTGCATCGCCGAGCAGACGTTCGATCTCACGATCGAGTGACGGTGGGTGGAGCTGTTCTACGGGCGGGACTTCGTCGCGCCCTGAACCTCATTCTGCGAATCCTGAGCCCGTTGAAAAGTCAGGGAGACGGTGGTGCCGTTGCTCGCCGGGCTCTCCCCGGTGTGGGTCCTGCCGGAGGAGATCTCGACGCTGCCGCCGTAGCGCTCCATGAACATCTTGAGGATCGGGAGCCCGAAGCCGGTGCCCTTCTCGCCGCGAACGCCCTGGCGGGTCGTCGGGGTGCGGAAGTCAAAGAGATGGGGCAGGAGATCGTTGGGGATGCCGGCGCCGCGGTCGGCGAGGCGCAGGCAGACCGTCGAGGCATCCGGCTCGACCGTGATATCGATCTTGCTGCCATCGGGGGAGAACTTGATGGCGTTGGAGAGGGCGTTGCTCAGGACGTTGGTGACCAGGGAGTAGCGTTCGGCGGTGATCACCAACGGAGTTTTGTCCCGTGGCAGGTCCTCGACCACGACGATGTTGCGTTCGGCAAACTCGGAGTTGAACAGGCTCAGGGATTCGGTGAGAGCCCGGTTCAGATCAACCGGCCCCAGACGAATGTGCAACTTGCCCGAGCGCAGGGCGGTGAACTCGTTGGTCTGCGCGACGAGCTTGCCGATCATCTCGATCCGTTTCTCGATCGCCAGCAGGACCTTGCCCGTGCCCTCGGGCAGCAATGCCGAGAGGCCCAACACCTGCATGGTCAGGGGCGTCAGGTGATTGTTGAGATCGTGGCCGAGCATCGAGAGTAGGGCGCTGTTCGTTTCATAGAGGTCGAAGAGCTCGTTCCGACGTGCCTCGAGTCGCTGGAACACCACGTCAACCTCGGAGGAGAGACGGCCTGCGATGTACGTGCCGACCGAGACCGAGAAGGCGAGTGAGATGAGGTGGAACCTGAAGATCTCCTCCCCGCTGAAGGCGTCCCCCTCGAGGTTCAAGATCGGGCGCAGGATACCGGCGATGACCACGATGCTGGAGGAGGCCAACCCGAGCTTGATTCCAGAACGCCGGCCCAGGACGTGGACGCTCACCATCGTCAGCAGTGGGGGCCAGAAGAAGTTCGCGATCAGCCCGTCCGGGGCGAAGAGGTGCTGGATGCCGAGGAGCATCTGGCAGGAGGTCACCACTAGGATGGTCGTCGGGACGAAGGCCGCGCCCAGCCGGTATGCGAGCATCAGCCCGACCAGGACCAACCAGTAGGCCAGGTTGATCCCCCCCGAGATCTGCTTGCCGCCGGCAAAGTCGAAGATCACGAAAAACATCACCGCGGTGGCGATGGTCAGCGCGTAGCCCACCAGCAGCCGGTTGTTCTTGGCTTGGTAGTAGTCCGGGGAGGGGGTGGCCGGAGGTTTGGGGGACAGCCAGCTGATTATGGTGTCGTCCACTACCAGTCCTTCGCGTCAACGGAGGTACCCTGCCCCAGGGAGGCACTCTACGGAAACCGGGGCGGGTCCACAACCCGAAGCGGGCTCGGGGGCGACGCATGGTCGGCGCTACCGCCGTCGAGCACCTCCTCGACCATGATGCGATGGAACTTCTCGGGTTCCTCGAAGATGGTGCCGTGGGCCGAGCGTTCGAAGATGTAGTACTTCTTGATCGGCGCCCGCAGCGCCTCGACGTACTGCTCGGTGAGCGGGGTCGAGACCTGGTAGTCGTACTTGCCCTGCAGGACGTAGACGGGGACCTCGAGCTCCGGGGCGACCTCGAAAAGATCGATCGCCATGATCTCATCCCACATCAACTCGCCGGATCGTAGGTTGCCCAAGAAGTAGGACAGCTTGTCGGTCAGGGTATATTCGCGGGTGTTGATAATGGCCGAGGCCATCAGGCTGAGCATTCCGTCGGTGTCGTGCATGGGTCCGCCACCGAATTCGACCACCCACTCGAGCTCGACCATCTTCTCGTCGATCTCCGCGAATCCGTAGGGCGGTGGCCCGATGGCAAGGAGCTCAGCGATCGCCTCCTCTTCACCCCGTTTCTCGGCTTCAGCGAGCGCCCAGCGGTAGGCGATCGGCTC
>JAUUZB010000435.1 GCA_030590185.1 Deltaproteobacteria bacterium | reverse complement strand
TTGGCGGTGGCGGCAAACGTAAACGAGGAGGTCAGAACCTCGTCACCGGCCCCCACCCCGACCAGCCGCAAAGCCAAGTGCAGCGCCGCCGTCCCACTCGACAACGCCGCCGCATGCCCGCCCCCCAGGCGCTCAGAAAACTCAGCCTCGAAGGCGTCGACGTGGGGACCCAACGGTGCGATCCAGTTGGAGTCGAAGGCATCGAGAAGCAGCGAGCGCTCGTCGGGTCCCATGTGGGGCGGAGAGAGGTAAATGCGTGGCATGTCGGTCAGGCTCGAAGCCTCGCCATCCTACCCCGTGTCTCCCACCAGCGAAACAATCCAATCGGCGCTGGCCATCGCACCGACCATGCAAATGTAGATAGACTTCGTTGAGAGGGATGGCGTTACGATGCACCCATGATGGCGTGCACCCGCAGGTAAATACCGAGAGAGACCCGGCCAGAACATGCACCGCCCAGAGCCGCGCCGGATCCAACACCTGATCGTGGGGACGTGTATCGTCGGCGCCCCCCTAGCCCTGGGCGGCGCCCACCCCGCCACCAACGCCATCCTCGCCGCGCTGCTCCTAATCGCCACAGCCCTGAGCATCGCCTCACCGTCGCGGACGCGGCCGAGCCTCCTGATGCCAGGAATCCTCCTGGTAGCCCTAGCGGCAACCATCCTCCAACTCATCCCCCTGCCGGTCACCTGGTTTGCTCTGCTATCCCCAGGCACTTACGAGGTACTCAGCCTAGCGCCCGGATGGGAGAACGCCTGGCGACCCATCACCCTCGACCTCCCGGCCACCGCCCACGAGCTGGTCAAGCTGACGATCTGTTTGTGCGGCGCGCTGCTAGCGGCGCAACTGTATGGCCGGCGACACTCTCTCGCCCTCACCGATCTCCTACGCGTGATCGCCCTAGCCGGCGGTGCCGTGATGCTGCTCGGCATCGTGCAATCCGCCGCTGGCTTCGACCACCCCTACGCCGCCTTCGGCCCCGTGCGCCATCGCCAGTTCGTCTCCTCCTTCATCAACTCGAACCACCTCGCCGGCTTCCTCGGCTTCGCGAGCATCGCAACCCTCGCCCTAGCCCTCGAAACCGGCCGCGGACGCCGCTGGCTGCCGCTCTTGGGCGCCGTGGCCATGGGCACGGGAGTGATCCTGAGCCTGTCCCGCGGCGGCATCGGCGCCTACATATTCAGCCTGGCCCTGTGCGCGGTGGTCCTGGCCAGGGGACGCTTCACCAAGGGTGACCGACCGGCCCTCTGGGTCAACGGAACCTTGGCCGGCGTCCTGCTGGTGGCGAGCTACCTAGCCTACACCCAAATAGTCCACGAGCTGTGGACCCTGAGCGACGACCGGGCATTCTACAAGACGGAGATCTGGCACCCCATGGTCGATCTCGTCGCAGCCTTCCCGCTCCTCGGTGTCGGCCGCGGCGCCTTCGGCATGGCCTACCCCCGCTTCTCGAGCCTCCGGGCAGAAGTAATGTTCTCCCACCTCGAAAACGAATGGCTGCAACTCTTCGTCGACTGGGGCCCGCTCATCGGTTGCATCATCGTCGCCGGCATCCTGTACGCCTTCGTGCGCGCCGTGCGCCGCTCAGCCCATCGACCATCGCGGTTGATCGCCGCCTTTGCCCTCGTTCACCTCGGTCTTCACAACCTGATGGACTTCAACCTCACCCTCTCGTCGGTCGCCCTACCCGCGGCAATGTTACTGGTGGTGCTCGGACAACCCAGAAACTCGAGCCGACGGGAACGCAAATCGAAGAGACCCAAGGCACGCGCCCTCGCCTGGGCCGGACTAGCCATCCTCAGTCTCTCAGCCGCCACAGCATCCTGGTACGCCATCGATTTCGACATCAACCGCGACTACGAGCGCCTGCGCACCACCCTCGCGAATGCCACCGCCGCACAACGCCGCCCGCAACTCGAAGCGATCATCCAACGCCACCCCACCAACTTCGTGTTGCCCCTGATGGTCGCCCTGCGCGAGCCGAACACCAGCCGCGCCGCCCGGTCCTCCCTGCATTGGATCAACCGCGCCATGTACCTGTCGCCGCGCAACGCCGGTCCCCACCGCCTAGCCGGCAAGGCGCTCATCCGCCTCGGGCACGAGCGACAGGGATTGATGGAGTACCGCCTAGCCTGCGAGTACCAACCGGCGTTGACCCGCAAGGTAGTCGAGGAGGTCATGCAATTAACCGGCGACGCCCGCGATGTCGCCGAGCTCGGTGGCGATCAACCAGCGGTCCGTGAATTCGTCGCGGGATTCCTGCTGCGCCAAAAAGAGCCAGAGCTAGCGTTGCAGGTACTGGAGCCGGACGCCCCGCCCCAAACCGAAAGGGGCTTGACCCTAG
Organism: Deltaproteobacteria bacterium; assembly: GCA_030590185.1. The sequence goes on along the minus strand of JAUUZB010000435.1, from coordinate 2,656 downwards.
CCGCCAACGCCCACGCCAGCCTCAAACAATTCGAACAGGCCCACGACCGAACCCAGGCCTTGGAAGCCATCGCCGGTGACCGCCCCGCCCCGTATCTCGTCGAGGCACGCCTACGCACCGCCCAGGGCGACCCCGAGGGCGCGCTAGCGGCGATCAACCGCGGCATGGAAAAATCCCGCAACCGCGAGCAGCTCCTCTACCAACGCGCCAACCTCCTCAACAAACTAGGCCGCCACGACGAGGCCCGCACCGCCGCCCGGGAGCTGCTGGCGGTGACTGGCGACACCCGCATGATGGCGAGGGCCCAGTGGCTACTCGGGCGATTGTATGAACGCCAGGGCCGCCGCATCGATGCCCTGCGTCACTACCAACAGGCCACCGACAACCACCCGAAGCACGCGGGCTACGCCCTGGGCCTGATGCGCCTGCGCATGAAGCTGGACGATCTCGCCGGTGCCCGCCGCACCCTCGAACAGGCCCGCGACAGCGGCGCCCGTTCCAAACAGCTCGACGCAGCCTTTGAGGCCCTCGCGGTCCGGGAGGCGCAGGCGGAGAAAGAGACCAGGGAGAGTTTCTTGAAGCTCGGGCGGTGATTGGCGGGGGCGCGCAGGCGCCATAAACGTTTTCACTCACATTCAGCACGTCTACCCGATCTTCTTCCAGGCAAAACCGTTTGCCCTATGGAGACGGCCGTCCGGGCAGGAGGCCTTTGTCGGGCTGCCCGAGAAGGCGCTATTGGACCTCGTCTACAGTGTCACCCTCCCAGACTTTTCTTGGGCGTTGCCCCGCGCTACCCGCGGCGCCTGCCCGTCTCCTGAACCGCGCCGCCCCTCACCCCCCGAGCAAGAGCTGCAGCTCCGCGATATCGAGGGCCTTGGCGGTCTCCAGACCGGCTAGCAGATCATCGGCCATCTCGCGCTTGCGGCCGTGCAATTTTAGGATCTGTTCCTCCACCGTGCCGCGGGTGACCAGCCGATACACGGTGACCGGCCGTTGCTGCCCGATCCGATGGGCGCGACCCGTGGCCTGATCTTCCACCGCTGGATTCCACCAGGGCTCGAGGTGGATCACGTAGTCGGCGCCGGTGAGGTTGACCCCGAGGCCGCCGGCCTTGAGGCTCATGACGAACACGTCGGCGACGCCGTTCTGGAAACGATCGATGAGCTGCTTGCGGGTCGCGACCGGCGTTGAGCCGTCGAGGCTCAGGTACTCCAAGCCTGCCTCGTCGAGGCGTTCCTTGATCAGCGCCATGCCGCCGAGGAACTGACTGAACACCAGGGCGCGGTGGCCGCCGGTGTGCAGCGTCTGGAGGCGTTCCATCAATAGGTCGAGCTTGGCCCCCGGCGGGCCGTCCTTGGGGTCGACCAGGCGCGGGTCAACCGCGGCCTGACGCAGGCGGGTGAGCGCGGTGAGGATCTGGAAACGCGCCTTGGGGCCGTCCAAGCCCTCGAGCTGCTCGAGTGCCCGGCGGCGCAACGCTTCGTAGAAAGACGCCTCCCGTGTCCCGGGCGTGACAGTAATCGTGATTTCTTCGCGCGGCGGTAGCTCGTCGAGGACCTCGGCCTTGGTGCGTCGCAACATAAAGGGGCGCACGATGGCGCGGAGCTGCCCGGCCCGCTCGCGATCTCCGTCGGCGATCGGTTGCGCAAAACGGCCGTCGAAGTGCTTGCGGGTGCCGAGCAAGCCGGGGACCGTCGCCTGCATGACGCTCCAGAACTCCCCGAGGTGGTTCTCGACCGGGGTGCCGGTGAGCGCCATGCGGAAACCGGCGCGCAGGCCAAAAGCCGCCTTGGCGCGCTTGGTGCGCGGATTCTTGAGCATGTGGGCTTCATCGAACACCACGCTGGAGAACTCGATGGCGGCCAAGCGCTCCGCTTCGCTAACCAGCAGCCCGTAGCTGCACAACAACACGTCGCGGGGCCCGAGGTTGGCGATGGCGCTCTCGCGGTCGCCCTCGGCCAGCAACACCGGTTGCAGGCTCGGGGCGAAGCGCCGCATCTCCGAGCGCCAGTTGTGCACCACCGAGGCGGGGGCCATCACCAGGGCGGGGCCGAGGCGGGCGCGGGTGCACATCACCGCCAAGGCTTGGATGGTCTTGCCGAGGCCCATGTCGTCGGCGAGGCATGCCCCGAGCCCAATCTCGGCGAGGCGCGCCATCCACACGAAGCCCTCGCGCTGGTAGTCGCGCAGGGTGGCGCCAAAGCCCCGCGGCATCCGCGGCGTGGTGGCGGCGATCTCGGCCCAGCGCCGCAGCCGGTCGTTGATACCCTCGCCCCGGTGCACCTCCCCGGCCTCGGCGCACAGCTCGTCGACCACTGGCAAGATGGCGAGGCTGGTGTGCAGGCCGGCTTTGTCGACCCGGCCCAGGCTCTCCAGATGATCGAGCCGGCGCGCCAGGGCGTCGGTGAGCGCCATGAAACGATCACCGTCCAGGGCGACGAAACGCCGGCCACATCGGCGCTTCAACAACTCGGCAAAATCGAGCACCTGCTCGTGGTCCACCCGCACGTTGATGCCCACCTCGAGCCACTGGTCCGCCATCCCCAGCGAGACGTTGACATCGCTGACGCCGCGCTGGACGGGGATGGTCAAGGCGCGACCCCGGGGCCACGCCAAACGCACGGCGTCTCCGAGGGCGTCGAGCTCCAGCAGCAGC
>JAUUZB010000937.1 GCA_030590185.1 Deltaproteobacteria bacterium | reverse complement strand
GATGCGGCGGTGATCGATCGCCTCGAGGGCTGACTCCCCGAGACCCGCCATCGCCGCTTGGTCGATGTGACGCGCGGTTACCGGCGCGAGACCGGCGGCGACGCGGCGTGCATTGATCATGGCCAGGCCCACGGCGTCGGCGGCCACCGGATCCGTCGCGACGATGAGGGACATGGGTGCAAAATCCGGCGCCCCGGCCAGGCCCGCCGCGTAGGTGCCAAAGGTGGCGTCGATGATGATCAGGCGGGTCCGGTCGTGGATCGCCGGGAGGGCGGCGACTTCGGAGATGCCGGGGCAGCCGTCGTTGTCCAAGCCATGCTGAGCCATCGGGTTGAGGATCGAACCGAAGTGGTTTTTCAACGCCAGGGTGACGCCCGCCATCTCGTGGTTCTTCAACACCGGCACGTTGATCAGGTGATCGCTGTGGGCGGTGACCACCCGAGACAGGCGGACCTCACCGCCGCTGGTCTGGGGGCCGGTCTCCTCGTAGCCAAAGCCCTCGTGGTCCGTGCCGAACACCTGCATCTGCTCGCCCACCCCGGGGGCGAAGCCGCAGCGGCGCAGCTCGTCATCCTGGCGGTCGAAGACCGTAATGCCTTCGGCGTGGGCACCGGCGGAGGTGAGGAGACGAGCCAAGGCCGAGACCACCTTGGGATGGCTGGGCAGCGTGTCGTTGACGCAGTTGACCTTGACGCCGTAGCGCTGGCTCGAATCGGCGACCGTCGGGATGAGGGTGGCGAGGGCGGCCGTGGCGTCGGCCTGGTCGGTCAGCGCACACAGGGCCAGGGCGAGCATCTCCTCGATGCGGGCGCCGTCGAGATCAACGTCGCCCCACCCTGTCCCGGTCCAGGCACGGCCGTCGGTCACGGTGACCACGCGGCTGCTCAGGGGCTGCGCGCGCAGCTCGCCCGCCGACCCGATGCCCACCAACAGGCCGCTCCACGCCGCGGCGCTCAGGTGTTGAATGAAGCGCCGGCGCGTCAGCCCCACGGTTGCTGGATCCTAGCCCCGCTTGGCGCGCCGCCGGCCGGCGCCTACCAAACGCGACAACAGGAACAGGGCAGCGCCGACGAGTAGACTCAGGTCAACCGACCCGGACTCGGAGCAGGCGCAACCGCCCGGCACCAGGATGTCGGTGGGGCCGCCCCCTGAGCTGCCGCCGGTGTCGGATTCGCCCTCGGTCACCGACACGTCGAACAGGCGAGACACGGCCTGGGGCGGGTCGCCGTCGTCCGTGAGCCACAGGGTGACGGTGTACGCCCCGGGCGTGTCGATGGTGTAGGGGACCTCCAGGCCGTCGAGGGTGGTGCTCTCAATATCGAGGGCCGCCACGGTCCACTGGGCGGACAGGGTGTCGCCGTCCGGATCCGTACAGCCCGTCGCGTCCATGGTGATGCTGAGGGGAGCGGCGCCGCTGGTCGGCACCACGGTCGCGGCGGCGGTGCTCGGTGGGTTGTTGTTGGTGACGATGACCTCGAAGGTGCGCTCTGCGGGCGCGATAGCACCGAGCCCAACCCAGCTCGCGGTCAAGGTGACGTTGTAGGTCCCGAGGTCGGCGTAGGTGTGTTGGGCCACGCCGGAGGTAGAGGTCGCTCCGCCGTCGTCAAAGTCCCAGAGGATATCCACCAGCGCGCACTCGTGATCGTCGACGCGATCGGCGATGAAGTCGACCGCCTCCCCGGGAGCGACCAACAGCCCCCCGGAGCTCTCGCCCGCGGCCGTGGCATAGGTGAGATCTGGAGCCACGGTGGGCAGCGCCGTAACGTCGATCGGAATGATGGCGGTGCCGGACAGGGAACCGTTGACGTTGTCGTCGGTCACCGTCAGGGCGACACTGAAAGTGCCGGGGCTGGTGAAGGTATGAGAGACGGTCTCGCCGCTGTCGTTGGCGGTGCCGTCATCAAAGTCCCAGTCGAAGGTCAGCCCATCGCCATCCGCGTCGGTGGTTGTCGAGGCGTCAAAGTCCACGCTCAAGGGCTCGCACCCCGTTTCGACGTCGGCCACGGCGCTCGCGATGGGGGGGGCGTTGGTCAGGCGGTCGTCGGTGACCACAACCAGGAGTTGGTCGGTGTCGGATTCCGGCGTGGGCGACGTTGCGTCGATGACCCGCAGTTGGACCGTATAGCCGCCGGCGGTGTCGACCAGGAAGGTGTGGGTGTGGGCGGTGGCGTCACCCTCGACCTCGGTGCCGCCGTTGAGGTTGAAGTACCAGTGCTCGATGTCGCTGGCGGCGTCGGTGCTGCCCGAGCCATCGCACTCGATGTCGAGCGTGGTGACGGTATCCGAGAGCTCGCAACTCGCCGGGTTGCAGGCGCAGGCCAAGGCCGCGGTGGGCAGCGATGGTGGCTGGCAATCAACCTCGAGGGAGTAGTCGCTCTCGTTGCCAAAGGTATCCACGGCGGTGACGCTCAGGGAGTAGAGGCTGGTGGGGTCGAGGCTCGGGGGCTCAAAGGCAGTTTGGCCGGCGGGGATGACGCTCTGGTTGGTGTGATCGTAGTCGAAGCCGTCGCCCGGGCGGACGCTGCCGCCGCGGGGGGTGGTGCCCCAGTAGACCCTGTACTCGCCGATCGTCTCGGCCCCGTCATCGACATCCTGGGTGACCGGGCTCCAGATGAGCTCCAACCCGGAGTCTCCGATCGGTCCACAGCTGAGGTTCGCCGGCGCCTTGGGGTTGGTCTCGTCGCCGTAGAAGGTAACGACGTCACCACCAACGCCGCGCACCCCGGCGATATTCCAACCCCGCTGCTGCCAGGCCAGCATCGCCAGGATCTTGCCGGTCATGTAACCGAGGCCTCCGTCGGAATCGAGATAGACCCAGCGCGCGTCCGGGATGACCCCGGTACGAACGGCATCATCGTCGCCATTGCGATGGCCGAGGGCGGCGGAGCAGACCACCTGCACGTAGGCGTTGGTTGAGCCGGCGCAGGTGCCAACGTCGGCGGCGTAGCTGCCGTCGATCATGAAGAGCGCCGCCTTGGCCATGTCGATGTCGTCCGCGCTGGAGTGGGAATTCGTGCCGGCGACCACGTCGGCGAGAAAGCCGGGGTCGGCGCCGAGGTAGCCGGTGACGAATGCAGCCGTGGCGCGATAGGCGATCAAGGGGTCGTTCCAGCCGCAGGCGAGTCGCTCCCGGAATGCGGTGAG
>JAUUZB010000092.1 GCA_030590185.1 Deltaproteobacteria bacterium | reverse complement strand
TTGGCCACGGTCTCCGGCCCGTCGGTGGCGATGGCAAATAGCGCCAGGCGATCCTCACCGACCTTTTTGCGATAGGCATCGAGCTCGGTGAGCTCGTGTTTGCAGGGCGTGCACCAGGTGGCCCAGAAGCTGATCACCGCGACCTTGCCCTCGACGTCCTGGTTGCGCAGGCGCTTGCCCTTCAGGGTCTTGAGCTCGAAACGCGGCAACGTCTTGCGCTCGCCAGCCGGCTCCAGCACGAAGGCTCCGCCGCCGGCCCAGGCCGCAGGAGCCGCCAGCGAGAGGGCCAACAGGACCCCGCCTACCGCAACGGTGGTACGCGCCACGCCCCGGCTCACAGCCTGGCCTCGATCACCGCCTCGGTGGCGCTCGGGTCCGAGCCCACACGCCGTTCGATGATGGTCATGTCGCAGAGATCGACGATCAGATTGAGCGGCTGCACCGTGGAGTCGCCACCGGGAAAATAGGGCTCGATCACGAAGTCGGTGTCCGCCACCACCGTGAAGGTCACCTGCGACTCCGTGATCCAATCCGCGGCCTCCTCCGCACCGGCGGGGTAATAATAGTCGTCCTGATTCACCGCCACCATCACCGTCAGCCCCTGGCTGCCATAGGTGTCGTGCCACCCCTCGAGGGTCGGCTGCTCCTCCTTGCAGGCCGTGCACCAACCTGCGCCGGTGGCCAAGAGGAGCAGGTTTTGCCCCTCCACCTCTCGCAACTCCTGCAGGCTCAGGCTGGTGTCGTCGGGAGTAGTGAACTCCAGGTCAGCCATCACCTCACCCGGATCGGTTCCGTAGGGCCCCTCCGGGTAGGTCGCGCGCTGCTCGACGGTGCAGTCCGCACCGCCGTCGCCGTTGTCGCCGCTGCCGCAAGCGCCGAGGATACCCAGGGCACCGAAAACCAGGATCAGGGATACGAACCTACTCATTGTCATCTCTGGTGGTTGAGTCAGAGGGTGAAGCTAATCACGGTCCATAGGAAAACCAGGAAAAAAACGGCAGGCTCGCGCCTTCGATGACCGATCCGTCGGGGCTAACCGTGGCGGTCCCGAAGCTCACCCACTCCCCCTCGTGGATGTTGGTGCCGTCGACCAGATCGTAGCTGAGCCCACCGAGGATGTAGAGGTTGACCGTGGAATCAGCGGGCAGGCCCGCGCTGTTCGGGATACGCATGGGGAAGGCCACGCCCGGGGCGAGGTTGCCCTCCCGCCGCAGCGCGTAGATCTTGGTGTAGCCCGGGGTCACGGCGTCGAAACAGAGGCCGGGATCGTTCGGCTCCACCACCGAAGCCCCCAGGAACTCGTAGTCCGCGAAGTACTGCGACGGGGTGATGTCGATCTCGAGCCCGTCGGCAAAGACCACGGTTCGCTCGGTATCTGCATCGAGGCTCTGCCCGGCGTCCACCTCCGGCGGCAGGTCGCTCGGCGCTGCGGTGGCGAACACGGTGAAGGCGCCGAGCTCGAGTCGCGTTTGATCGAGCGGCAGCTCTGCGATGCAATAGCTGGTGGCGGTGTCGGGGGGCAGCAGATGAATCCGCAACACGGCCCGCTGCATGCATCGCTGGGACGTGGGTACCGAAATCACGAAGGCCCCGGCCGCGTCGGTCGGTATGGGCGCGAGGCAAGCGGCGGACTCGCCCCCGTCGGTGATGTCGTGACGGATGCAGAAGACGATACGGCCGTTGTCCATGCCAGCGCCGGACTCGTCCACGACGCTGCCGGTTACCTCGTGGTACCAGGCATCGGTCACCGGGCAGGCCGGATCGCGCACCGGCCCACCGCCGCCCGCGCCACCACCGCCGCCGCCAACGCCGCCGTTGCCGCCGACCCCGCCGCTGCCACCGACCCCGCCGCTGCCGCCGTCACCACCATCGCCGGTGCCGCCGCCGCCGCCGGTCCCCTCCTCCCCGCCGCTACAGCCGGTCACGGCCAAGGCGAGGGCCACGATCAACAGAGCTGAGCGCGCCATGGTGTTCCTAATCGTTCAGCAAGGCGTTGACGGTCTGGGCCTTGCTGGCCGAAACGGCGCAGTCATCGCAGTAGACGTACTCCATGTTGTCGCCGTCCAGCACCGCGTACCAGGGCAGATAGAAAGACTCCGAGATGTGAGGATTGATGTAGGACCAGGTCCGCCGCCAGGCCGGATCGAGCAATACCTGGGAGGCTGGCAGGTCGTGGCCTGCCGCGTACGCGTTGCAGTAGGCTAGATCCGGGGCCTCGCCGTAGTCATCCTCGCCAAGGACGATCCACAGACCGAGGTCGGGGTCGGCGGTGGCCTCAGGGTAGGCGACAGTCAGCTCGGCGGTGCAGGCGCTGCACCAGCCGGCCACCAGGATGATTTGCATCGCCTTGACCTCGTTGCAGCTCTCGTGGAGGTTGACCACCTTGCCATTGCAGTCCTGAAGACCGAAATCCTCGATGTTCTCGCCGATGTCGTTGCCGGTCCCGTCGGCGACGCAGGTGGCCTTGGTGGGCAGGCGCCCCACCTGAATGGAAGTCTCGTGGGTGCACCAAATGTCCCCGCCCGACACCGGGACGGAGTGGCGGTCCTCCGGGTCGATCTCCACCTCGCGCAGGAAGACGTCCTCCAACTCGGCATTGAACTTGAGGAGCTCGTTGCCAAAGGAGTGGATCACCACGTTGCCAGCGCTGGCGAAGAACGACTTTCCGCAGCCATCGGCGGCGGTACAGTCGCGGTAGCCGAGCAGGCACAGGCCGCAGTCATCGTTGTTCACGCCGAGCAGGCTGTAGGTACCGGGGCCGGTCGGGCCGTTGTAGGGGTCGAACATGTAGGAGTTCAGGATGAAGATGTCGTAGGGCTCCTCGCGGCTGGAGTAGGCGCGATAGGTGTAGGTGTTGGGAGAGCCATCCATGACCGTCTCCCGGGTGAACTCGAGCCCTTCAACGGTACAGAAGTCGGGGTAGATGCTCGTGCCCCCGGCGCCCCCGCCCCCGCCATCGCCACCCGTGCCGCCGGTCGCGCTGGAGGTTGTGCAGGCGCTGGTGTCATAGACGCAGGTCCCGGTGCAGCCGAGGGTGCCACCGTCAAAGCCGGCGAGCACCGCGCAACTGCTGCCGTCGAGATCACCACCATCGCAGCTCTCGAGGCCGCCCCGGGTGTCATCGCCGCAGACCGCCGGCGTGCCACCGGTGCAGCCGCCGAGGTCGAACGTGCAGTCGTTGGCACAGGCCAAATCGCCGCTGTCGTAGCCGCCGTCCGCGCAGGTCATGCCGCTGAGCTCGGTGCCGTCGCACTGCTCGCCGCCCTCGATGACGCCGTCACTGCAGACCGGGCCGGTATCGCCGCCGCCGGTGCCGCCGATGCCGCCAGCACCACCCGCCCCACCATCGCCGTCACCGCCGCCGTCGCAGCCAGCCGCCGTGGCCAGGATCAGGGAACAAACCGCCACCACACTTCGCCGGCGCCAAGAAATCGTGTCGAACGAGGCTCTCATCAGCCACTCCTTAATTAGTCAGTCAAAGCCGCAATCTGCTCGCCCTGTCCGGCGCGGATCCGTTGGATATCACGTCGTAAAGGTCGCGGATCCCCCTGTCAAGCCGCAGCAGGCCAATGAGGTGGACCCCGATCTCCTCATCGGCAAGGTGTCAACGGGTTTTACGGTCTTGACGGGGACCGGCCGGGAAGTCATCGCTGGCCGGTCCCCTGCGGTAGGACGCCCGCGGTCTAGAGATTTACCTCGAGCGGCGTACGATCACCCGACTTGAGGATGTCCGCCTTGGCCCGGCTGGTCGGCAGCGAATGGCGGGCATAGAACTGGGCCACCTTGATCTTGCCGTCGTAGAACTTGGCCTCTTCGTTGTCGGCGCAGAGCTTGGTGACCTCCTCCGGCTCGTCGTAGTCGACGTCGGCCTTCTCGCAGATCTCCATCATCTTGGGGTAGGCGATGACCGCCGCCTCGAGCAGCACCCAGCCGAAGATCACCTGACCGAAGAGGTCGAGATAGGCGGTGGCGTTGGAGACCGGCACCAGCGGGTCCTTGCCGCCGGCCGCGGCAAAGTACATGGAGGCGTCGCCAAGGGCGTCGCGGGCCACGGCCAGCGCGGCGATGTCGTCCTCGAGGTGCTCGTGATCCTTGTTCTCGGCGATGAGCTCCGCCACGTTGGCGAAGAGGTTCATCATGTTCATGCCGCCCTTGGAGGGCAGCTTGCGGCCCATGAGATCCAACGCCTGGATGCCATTGGTCCCCTCGTAGATCGAAGCGATCTTGCAATCCCGCAGGTACTGCTCGACCGGGTACTCGCTGCAATAGCCGTAGCCGCCCATGGTCTGTAGAGACAGCTCGGTGGAACGGAAGCCCTGGTCGGAGCAGTAGGCCTTGCAGACCGGGGTGAGCATCTCGACGAAGCCGTTGTACTTCTCGCGCTCCGCCTCATCCTCGGAGAACTCAGCGAGATCGTAGTACGCACCGCAGCGCAGCAGCAGGGCCCGGGAGGCCTCGGAGATCGCTTTTTGCTGCAGGAGCATCTGGCGCACATCGGGGTGCTCGATGATCGACACCGCCGGGGCGTCCGCCTCGCGCATCTTGAGGATGTTCTTGCCCTGGATGCGATCGCGGGTAAAAGCGAGGGCCTGCTGGTAAGCGCCGGTGGCCATGGCAGCGCCCTGCAAGCCGACGCTGATGCGCGCCTCGTTCATCATTTGGAACATGGCGCGCAGGCCCTTGTTCTCCTCACCGAGCAGGTACCCCTCGCACTTGCCGTTCTCACCGAACAGCACGGTGCAGGTGGGGGAGCCATGGATGCCCATTTTGTGCTCGATGCCGGTGACGCGGACGTCGTTCGGCTCGCCGAGGGAACCGTCGTCGTTGACCCGGACCTTGGGGATCAAGAACAGGGAGATCCCCTTGGTGCCGGCCGGCGCGCCCTCGATGCGAACGAGCACCGCGTGGCAAATATTGTCGGTGAGATCGTGGTCGCCGGCGGAGATGAAGATCTTCTCGCCCTCGATCAGGTAGTGGTCCCCCTCCTTGACCGCCTTGGTGGTGACGGCGCCGAGGTCGGAGCCGGCCCCGGCCTCGGTGAGGCACATCGTCCCGGCCCATTCGCCGGTGTACATCTTCTCGCAATAACGCCCCTTGAGCTCATCGCTACCAAAAACCTCGATCAGGTGAGCGGCACCGGTGGTCAACAGGGAGTTCAGGCAAAAGGAGAGGCAAGCGCTGAAGAACAGCTCGCCGGTGGCGAGGTTCAGCACCGAGGGCATCCCCTGGCCGCCTAGCTCCGGGTTGCTCGACAGGGCGAGCCAGCCGTTCTCGCAGAAGAGCTTGTAGGTCTCTCTGAACGAGGCCGGCAGCGTGACCTTGCTGGTCTCGCGGTCGTAGGTTGCCCCGACCTGGTCCGACTCGACGTTCATCGGCCACATCTGGTTCTTGGCGAACTTGAAGGCCTCGGCGAGTACGGCGCGGAAAGTGTCTTCGTCGAACTCGCTGTATTTTGGCAGGGCCAGGAGCTTCTTGAGCTCGATCTGCTCAAAGAGCACAAACTCGAGGTCCCGGGTGTCAGCGTAGAAATCTGCCATGGTCAACTCCTGAGTGATTCAGCAAAATACCCCTTACGCACTGCGGCATAACGCGGCGCGGCGTCGAGGTCAACGCGATCGGAGTCAGACGAGCAGCCGCGACCTGGGCCTAGAATCCGCCCTCCTCAGCGACCACCGGCAGGAGGACCAGAACGAGGAGCACCATGACGATGGTGCCGAGCACCGCGAAGATGGTGGTGATGATGCCGATGATCTTGGCGCCCTGGGCCGTACTCGAGGGCCGCATGCCGAGCGCCTCGAACTCGGAGCAGAGGTTGGCGCCCTGCCACCAGCCAAGGGGACCGGTGATCGGCATGGGGAATGCCAGAGAAAAACCGACGACCCCGATCACCAACCAGAGCACCGCCCGCTCGTTGAGCTGCTTGAGCCGGCCGGGATCCTGCTCGGGGTTGAGGGCCGAGGTTGGGGGCACGAAGGGCTGGTCCTGGGGCGGCGGCGGCGCGATCCAGTCGGGGTGACGTTGGGAGCCGGGAAAGTTGGGGCCGGGGCTCATCGGCTCGCTCCTGTGTCGGGCCAACCGCCGGCCGGCCCTATTAAGGTGGGGTGGTAGATGCGCTCCTCGCGTAACAACTCCATGAACGGGGTCAGGCGCGAAACGTCCTCGATCACCATCTCCCCCATCAAGCGCAGGTGGTTGAAGAACTCCTTGGGGTTCTCGAAATTCGGGGAGAAGCTCTCCATCTCGTGCTCGATGCGCTTGAGCTGGGCTGGCAGGTCGTGGCGCAGTCGCAGGGAGTAGTCGAGGCGCTCCCGCCAGGTCGATACGAAACGCCGCAACCGCGACTCCTCCCGCAGCACCATCACCAGGAAGAGGTCACAATAGAAGTCGCTCTCCTGCTCATAATAGTAGCAGTGCCGCCGCGTCTGGTTGCGACGCCAGGCCGAGCCGGACTCTTGGCCCCACTCGAGCCCCATCACGGAGTACGGGATCTGCTCGGCGCGCTCGATCTGCGCGAAGTGCAGGTGGTAGCACATGTCGCGGGTCTGCAGCAGGTTGTCGAGCGGCAGGTCGAGGGAGATCATTCCAAAGTTGGCGAAGATGTCGAGCAGCAGGCGCTTGAAGTGCAGGCGCAGCTCGGCGTGATCGGTGAGCTGCTCGAGGCTGCGCTTCAATATATAGGCCTCGATCTCCGCCACGTGGCCGAGGACAAAGTTCTCAATGTTGAGCTTGATCAGGCTCAGGGCGCCGTCCTCCGACTCGAAGTCGCTGCGGAAGCTGTCGTCGTCGCCCCCGGGGTCCCCGTCGGCATCGGCGTCGTACTCGCGATAGAGCGGGCAGTCGCGAAAGGCGCGGGCGAGGTTCAGCAGGCAGTCCTTGGTGAAGGGCTCCTTGACCTGGATCTCGATGAGCTCCCCGCGGCTCAGGGCGAGCGCCACCAGGGACAGTGGCTGAAAATCGGACCACTCGCCCCTCGTCCCGCGCCGCAGACGCAACCGGTCAAACGACAGGTGCTCGCACAGCCGACCGTAGAGGAAGGTGGCGGGGCGGACGTGGAGATCAAAGGTCAGGGTGGAGGTCAACACCACCGCCCCGTGGTCAACGCCGACCACCCGGAAGCCGAGATCCTCGATCTCGCGCAACGGTAGGTCGTTCGGGGTTTGGAAATTTTGGTGCACGGCTGCGAGACCTCACAATCCTCGGGCCGCTATCGAGGCGCCGTCCCTCCCCGCCCCGTTGTCCTATGGACGGCAGCATACCAAACGGCCACCGACCTCGCCACCTAAGCGCGTCACCGACTGGGGAGGTCGATCAGGGCAAACACACGTTCACCCAGCGCTCGGAGCCAAAGACAAAGTCGAGCTCCAGTCCGCACTTCGGGTAGGAGCCGGCACAATCGGCATCGGTGCAGCAGCGCCGGCGACAGAGATTGTCGGTGTCGGAGCAATAGCGAGACCGGCAGTCGGTGTTTGTCGCGCAGGCATCCCCTTCGGCCCCGGCGCCCGGGGTGTCGTACAGCAGGCAGAGGTTGTAGTCGGAGACCCCGAACACCCACTTGCCGCAGAAGTAACTGTCGCCCCGGGCGTTGTCCGGGCACTGGTCGACGCTGCAGCAGTGGGCGGAGCAGGAATCGTGGACGCACTCGTTGCTCGAGAGGTCGCCCGACCCCATGTCGAAACAGGTCGGCCGGGCCGGGGTGCAGCCGGTGTCGTCGGTGCAACCGGTGTCGTTGATCATCATGGTAAAGCAGAGCGCCGAGTCGCAGTGGTTCGCCACTGTTTGGCAGCCGAGGGTGCCCATTGGATCGTCGTAATCGGGCCACGTCGGTTTGCAGCTGGTCTGGTTGGTATCCGAGCCGAGGGCGCAGAACATCCCGAAGACGAAGGGCTGAACGCAATCGGCTTCGCTGCAACAACTCTCCCGGCAACGGTTCGAGGTGCAGATGCCGCTGCGGCAGTCGTCGCCGGTGGAGCAGATGGCGTCATACCGTGCCAGGCCCTGGGAGGCGGGGAGGGGCACGCAGACATCGACCGTGTGGTTGCCGCCGGTTCCGTCGTCCTGAAGTCGGCACCCCCAACCGGCGGGGCAATCGTGTTGGGTGCAGCAGAAGTCCGTGCAGACATTACCCGTGGCGGCGAGGCAAAAACCGGAGTCGCAGACCGTGGCGCAGTCGTCACCGATGTCGCCGTAGTCACGCGCGCTGCAGACGCCGGTGGCGCCGTCGCAGTCGTAGCCGAGGGAGCGGCAATCGTAGTGGGTCTGGCAGCCGGCGGAGCAATAACCGCCGCCGTCCGGATCCGCGAGGCCGTCGCTATCGCAGACCGGGGCGGCCGCCAGGCAGTCGCCGTCCGTGGTGCAGTCACGGATCTCGCAATGGTTCAGGTTGCCGGCGTCGATCAGGTCGCAGCGCTCGGCCGGGTCGCAGTCGGTGTGGCCGAGACAACCCGGCTCACAGAACCAATTCTCGCAGACCGTGGTCGGCGGGTTGCAGCCGGCGTCGTCGAGACAGCCGGGTAAGAAGCAGAACCCGGTCCCGGTATCGCACTTCGAAAATTCAGCCGGGCAATCGCCGTCGTCGATGCACGGCCCCTGGCACGTCCCGGGGTTGGGATGGCAGTTGGGAAAGGCCGTGTTGGTGCAGTCGCCGTTGACGCTGCACGGCCCGAAGCAGATGCCGTCATCGGCGCAGTTCGGGTTGGCCGCGTCCGGGCAGCCGGCGTTGTCCATGCACGGGCCCTGACACACGCCG
>JAUUZB010000785.1 GCA_030590185.1 Deltaproteobacteria bacterium | reverse complement strand
CCCGATGTCGATGTCGATGTCGACGGCGTCGCTCATAGCCCGTCCCTGATGCCGATCTCCGGAAATGGAATGCCAAAGGGTGGCGCCAGCAGGTCCAGGGCCGCGGGGGCCAGAAAAGTATCGGCGCGCGCCTGCCGACCAAAGTCAGGCGGCAACTGCGGCAACACCAATTGCTGCGCCGGTAGCTCGATCTCCTGATTCTCGGCCGGCCGGCGCAGGCTGAACAGCTGTTGATCCGCCTCCCGGCGCTCGCTGAGGGCGGCCCAGGCCCGCACCACCGGGAAGCGCAACTCACGCACGATGATCGGCACCGCCATGCCCTTGCGCAGGGCGCTGATGATCTGTGGGATTGGATCGAGACCCGCGGTGAGCAGATCGCTGAACACCCGGCGCACGTAAACCGCGCCGGTATAGCGGCTCAGCAGCAGCCCGAACCCCTGGGCCGCATCGAACTTGTAGATCCCCCGGGCATCCTCCCGAATAGCCTCGAGGGACTGCACGCCAATGATGTCGAAACCCTGGTCCCGAACGATCTCGAAGGCCTCTTCCTTGAGGCCCTGTTTGGTCTCGGTGAGATCAACCCCCACCATGTAGTCGGCCAGGGCCGCGACCTGGCGCAGGGTCAATGGCCCGCCGGGGCCCGTGGCGAGTGCCCGCGCCTCGGCCAGGGCCTGATGAAGCCGTGGCCGGTCGAGCACCGGCCGGCGATCGAGCTCCGGCAACGCCTCGTAGATGTCCGCGAAGGCCTCCACCCCCTCCGGCGCCTCTTCCCGGTTCTCACCATGCTCGCGCCAGGCAAAGATCGGATCGACCTCACCGCGGGCGATGTAGACGGCCCGAGCGCCCCCAACGAGGCTCTCGAGCCCAGGGGCGACCCGTTCAGGATCCCCGGCAAAGAGCGTGGTGCGCGCCGCCAGGGTGGCGCGCCAGCAGCCACGGATCTGCTCGGCAAAGATCTTGATCTCGCTGACCGCGTCGTTCCCGTCGGCGCGCCACGGCCCGAGCCGGTACCGCCGGGCGCCGAGGGCTTTGAGGATCAGGGCGCGCTCGATCACCGGGTCGGCACCGGGGAGCGGCTTGCCCTGGTCGTGCCCCGCCATGGTCAACAGACTCCAGATCGCATCCCGGGTCTCTGCCCCGAGCAACGACAGGGTCGTGGAGGCCACCCGCGCCTGGACCGCGCCGAGGAAGCCCTGGATCGGGCCCTCCCCCCAACGCGCCTCCGCGACCCCGAGGGCCAGGGTGCGGCGTAGGGCGTGCTGGGCGTAACACAGGTGGAGCGCCCGGTTCGCCACGTACCCCTCGCGGGCGTTGCGCGCCATCAACAGGCGGCGCAAGAAAGCTCGCTCCTGGGAACGCGCCCCCTGGTAATCCATGGCAAAGACACCGGCGAGGCGCCCGAGCACCCGACGGCGCTGGGGGTTGAACGGGCTGTCGCCAAAGTCCTCGAGGATCGCGGCAAAGTCCGGCTCGGCACCGAGGAACTCGGCGGCGGGCATCAGCTCCGCGGCCGGGTCGGCGGAGTAGCGGACCTTGGCCCGGACCTTCCCGGGCCGGTTGGTCGCGCCAAAGCCGCGGCCATCCCCACCGCCGCCGCGCAGGGTTGCTTGTCCGATTTGGGCGCCCGAGGGCCGCACCGCATTGTTGCGCATGATGGCGGTCACGTCACCATCCTAGCGGAAAAGCAGCGCGCCTTTAAGCGGCCGCTGGACACCTGTCGAGCCCGACTAGGCGGCCTTCTTGCGACCACCCTCGAGCCCGGTGCCGCTCAATACGGTGCGCAGCTTGCGCAGCACGACGCCTTCGATTTGGCGGGCACGCTCGCGGGAGATACCGAAGTTCTCGCCGATCTGCTGCAGGGTCAGGCGCTCCTCGGTCATCAGGCGTCGCTCCACGATGAAGCGCTCCTTGTCGTTGAACTCGACCATCGCCTCCGAGACCTTGAGGCGCAGCAGGTGCCGCTCCTCGAGCTCGGCGTAGACTTCTTCCTGATCGTTCTCACCGGCGGCGAGCATGTCGAGGTGGGTCTGCCGGGCGCCGTCCTGAACCTCCACGTCGAGGGAGAAATCCCGCGCCGCGAGCCGCTGCTCCATGTCGGAGAGCTGGTGCTCGTTGACCCCGAGGCGCGAGGCGAGCAACACCTTGGCGTCGCCGGGCTGGCCGAAGCTGTCGCGGTCGGCCCGATCGCTCTCCGAACGCAGCTTAAAAAACAGCCGCCGCTGGACCTGGGTGGTGCCGAGCTTGACCAGGGACCAGGAGCGCATGATGTAATTTTGGATATAGGCGCGGATCCACCAAACCGCGTAGGAGATCAGCCGATAGCCTCGCTTGGGGTCGAACTTTTGAACCGCCTTCATCAGGCCGATGTTGCCTTCCTGGATCAAGTCCAGCAGGCGAAGGCCATAGCCGCGGTACTCGTGGGCCACCTTGACCACGAAACGCAGGTTGCCCACCACCAGGCCGTGGGCGGCGTCCGTGTCCCCGCGTTCGACGAAACGCACGGCGAGGGCCTGCTCATCCTCACGGTTCAGGATCGGGTGGCGGTTGATCTCCAGCACGTAGCGGTCGATCGTTTTGTCTGTATTGGGAGTTGCCATTGTCTTACTCATCCCTGCCCTTTGGAGCGTCCTTGTGTACGGTCCCTTGGTCGAAACCGTTTGGGGCGCCCATTCATTTCCCCGACTCAACCTGCGTCACCCCGCGACGCCGGTTCGTTACACGCTCGTGCTCCCATTCTCCAAGTCAACCCCGAGCCTCCTGATCCGGGTCCTTCTCATTATGTTAGATGCCGGCCAGGATTTTCTGATTCACTGAAAATTGCGATTTAGGCCGGTATAAAACCGTTACAAAACGCAAAGATACGATGCACCCCGCGGTTTCCCAACGGGGTCCCCACAGGATTCACCGACAAAAGGCGCGCAAACCGGCCCGGATCGGGGAAAAATCAGCAAAAATGAGGGGTTGGGAACCCGGGGCTATTCGTAGAAGCCGACCAGGATCACGGTGACGTTGTCGGTGCCGCCATTGGCGTTCGCCTTGGCGATTAACGTCTGGCAACCCTTTTCCAGATCGCCCTCACAGGCCTGCACGGACTCGAGGATGGTGGGATCGTCGATCATGCCGGAGAGTCCATCGGAGCAGAGCAGGTAGACCTCGTTCGGCTTGGGATCGACGCGACTGACGTCGACGTTGACCGAGTCCTTCATGCCGAGCGCCCGCACGATGACGTTCTTGTGTGGGAACGCCTCGATCTCCTCCGGTGTCAGGGTGTGCACCTTGAGGTAGTCGTTGAGCAGGGAGTGATCTTCGGTGACCTGCTCGATGCCGCCGTTGCGAATGCAGTAGCCGCGAGAGTCACCGACGTGCCCAAAGTAGGCGCCACGGGCGCCGCACATCAGGGTCACCATGGTGGTGCCCATGCCGCGGTAGCGCGCGTCCCCCTGGGCGGTCTCGAACACCCGGCGGTTGGTGAGCTTGATCCCCGGGGCCATGCGGGTCGGGTCGTAGTTGAGGCTCTTGTCCTCTTTGAAGGGCCAGGTGATCTCCGGCTCGCGCGCCGTGTCGATGAAGAAGTT
>JAUUZB010000318.1 GCA_030590185.1 Deltaproteobacteria bacterium | reverse complement strand
GATCGTCGACCTGACAGGGGACGAGCTGGGTGGCGACGCTGCCGCGGTCGAGCTGAAAGCTCCATTCGCTGATTAGCTCAAAGTCGAGGAAGGTGGCGTTGAGCACCGCCTGGACGTCCTGGCCCTTGGGCATCCAATAGCTGCTCAGCGAGTGTCCACAATTAGGACACACGACGCTGCGCAGGTTGTCGAGGCCGCGCAGGCGATAGAGCGGGACCGGGAAGGTCTCCTCGCCACAACCGCTGCACGGCTGGAGCTCGCTGAGCACACCGAGCACTCCGCGCAGCAGGCGGCGCACGGGCAGACGCTGCAAGGCCGCCGGGATCGCCTCGCGGACCTCGGTGGAGCGAAAGCGCAAGCCGATGTGGGCGACCTGCCCGCCGGCGCGTTTGACCCCAAACTCCACCAGGTCGTCGATCTCCACCAGGGTCTGCTCGAGGCTCGGGGGATCCGGGGCGTCGCCGTTGAGAAAGTCGAAGCGCAGCTGCACGTCCTCATAGCTTTCGATCCCCTCGAGGGGGAACGGCGAGAGCTCCGAGACGTAGGTCAACATCAGGAGGCGCACCTGGGCGGGGCGCTCGACGGCGCCCTGTTCGATCCATTCGGCCAGCTCGCGGGCCGCCGAGGTGAGGCGGCCGTGGGCGAGGTGATCGAGCCCCAGGCGTACCAGGCGCTTGTCGGTGTAGGGGTCGAAAATCTTCTGCAGCGCTTCGGCGCCGCTCTTGGTCAGGGTGCTAACCTTGCGGTTGAAGTCGGTCACCTGTTTCTCCACCAGACGCACCGCCGCGCCCACGTCGTCGTAGGCGCCCGCGATGCGGTCCTGTAGCTCGGTCCTGAGATCGTCGATCAGATCGATGCCGTTCGCCTCGGCCTGCCGAACTTGGCGCATCAGCTGGCAGGTTGAGCTGCGCTCGACCTCGATGCGGTCCTCGCGCAGGTTCTCACGCACCGCCTCGAACCAGGCGAGGCGTTCCTCCAGGATCGCGGTCTGCTCCGCGATGCTCAGCTCAGGATCGTCGATCTCGCCGCCCTTGGCGGTTTCGGCCAGCGCCTGGAGGCGGGTGAGATCGCTGGCGTGGTAGAGGGCGTTGATCCGGGTCATCATGGCGCTGTGCTCGAGTCGCTCCTCTTCCGTGCGGGCCAGGTCGGGATGAAAACGCCGGGCCAGGGAACGGTAGGCCTCCTTGAGGCGGTCGCGTCTGACCTCTGGCTCGCCGGTGTCCGCGGGGGTGGGTTGGCGCGGCCCCTGGGGCTCCACCTGTGGCGGTTGGCTCGTGGCCCGCCGGCGACGTCCACCGCTGGTCAGCTCCCGGTGGCGCCGGCGATCCAAGCGCTCGACCTTGGCGCTGCCCCCCTTGGCGTCGAGTCTATCGCCGGCCCGGCTGATCAGCTCGGCCCAACGCTCCTGGTGGCGGGTCAGGTTGCTGATCCGCGTTAGACGATCGTGCTCAGGGGAGAGGCGGCCGTTGTACTCCGACTCGAAGGCGGTGAGCCCCTCGCGTAGGGTTTCGATGTCGAGGTCGAGGGCGCCGATGTCGTCACGCATCCGGCCGAGTTGAGCCTGCAGGTCGCGCAGAAGGACCCGCTCGGGTACTTCGGCGAGCACCAGAGTTTGGGTGCGACTTCTCTCACCGCCAGCCATGATGGCTCGCAGTCTACGACTCGCCGGTCGCAAATCCAATGGTGCCGAGCATGCCGCTCGGCCGGGGGATGGGAAGATCGAGCATGATCGACGGATTCGACACCCTAGCCCTGACGTGAT
Source organism: Deltaproteobacteria bacterium (assembly GCA_030590185.1). Next base: position 4,078 of record JAUUZB010000318.1, on the reverse strand, counting down.
CTTCCCACTACACTAGGGGTGAGCATGGCGATCGTCACCACCCTGGAAGCACCCGCCTTTCTGATCGCAGTGCCTCAGCTCGGCGATCCGAATTTCATTCGCTCGGTGGTGATGATTCTCGAGCACGGCGACCATGGCTCCATGGGGTTGGTGATCAGCCGAGCGACCGACTTGACGATCGGCGCATTCTGCGGCAGCCAGGGCCTCGCCTACCGAGGCGATGGCGAACAGGCGGTCAACATCGGCGGTCCCGTGCAAACCGAACGTGCCTTCATCCTGCACAGCCCAGGGCCGGAGGGCCCGAAGACCGAGGAGATCCTGGAGGGGGTGAACATCAGCTACTCCCAGGAGTCTCTGCGCCTCCTCTCTGAAACCCCCGCCGAGCACGTGCGCATTTATCTCGGCTACGCCGGCTGGGCGTCGGGGCAGCTCGCCGACGAGATCAGTGAGGGAGCCTGGCTGGTCCACGAGGCCTCCGCGGCGCTGGTCTTTGCGCAGGCGGAGATCGATCCCTGGCAGGCGGCGCTCGAGGAGATGGGGATCGATCCGGCGCAGCTGATGCACAGCTCCGAGATGCACTGAGCCGCCCGGCTGGCGGACCACCGCCGGTGCTTACTTTCTCTTTTTCCTCTTCTTCTTTTTCTTGGGCGGCGGGGGCGGCGGCTCCTCCTCCTCTTGGGCCTCATAGCCCTTGCCTGTTTTCTTGAGGCGGCTGCGGCGCAGCACCACCAAGAGCTTCGAGCCCTGGCGTCGTAGGGAGAGGGTGAGCTGGGAGCCGGGACGACCGCGCAGCACGGTGACGACTTCGCCGAGGGACATGCCTTCGGTCGACTTGCCGTTGATCGCGGTGATCTCGTCGTCGGCCTTGATTCCGGCCGCCTCCGACGGCCCGCCCTTGATCGGGCGCACCACCCGGACCATGTCGCCGGTGACCTCGAGCTCGAGACCGATGCCGGCGTACGTATCCGGGAAGCCGTCGACCTTCTGTGGGTCGCTGCAAGCGCTGATCAGCACGAGCCCGGCCAAGCCGCGGAGGATGGTGCTGAAACCGGCAGGGGAAATCATCGGGACACCGTGGCTAGTTAACCGAGCTCTTCGAGGCCGGCGCGCAACCGGCGAAGTCCTTCGTCGATGTCCTGCTCCGAGCAGGCAAAGGAGAGTCTAATGTGTTGCTCCGATCCAAAGGCGCCGCCGGGCACCGCCGCGAGCCCGACCGCGTCGAGCAGGTGGGTGCACAGCTCGGTGCTGTTGGTCACCTTCGAACCGAGAAAGGCGCTGAGGTTGACGAACGTATAGAAGGAGCCGCCCGGCGAGTTGACCTCGACCTTGGGGATGTCCCGCAGGCCGGCCACCAGGCGATCCCGGCGGGCCCGGAACACCGCCCGCATCTTTTCAACCTCCGTTTGGTCTGCGACCAACGCTTCGGTGGCGGCGGCCTGGGCGATGGAGTTGGCGCCGGAGGTGCTGGCGCCCTGGAGGCGTGACAGGGCGCCGATCAGATCCTTCGGCCCGACGCCGTAGCCGACCCGCCAGCCGGTCATGGCGTAGGTCTTGGACAGGGCGTTGACGATCAGCAGCCGATCCTCAAGGCCGTCGGCGACGTGGGCGATGCTGACGAAGGCGTCGTCAAAGACGAGCGCTTCGTAGACATCGTCGGTGATGATGGCGATGTCGGGGCGGCCGCGCAGCAGCTCTGCGATCGCTTCGAGTTGGGCACGGCTGTAGGTCTCGCCGGTTGGGTTGGAGGGGCTGTTGAGGATGAGCAGCCGGGTTTTTTCGCTGAAGGCTGCCTCGAGGGCCGCCGCCTCCGGCAGGGTGCCAGCCTGTCGGTCGCCCCAGGCCAGCACCGGCGCGGCGCCGGCGAAGCGCACCATGTCCGGGTAGCTCACCCAATAGGGGGCGGCAAAGACCGCCTCGTCGCCCGGGTCCAACAGGCAGGCGCAGGCGTTGAAGAGGATCTGCTTGCCCCCCGCCCCGACGATCGTCTGGTCGCTGGTGAAGGCGCGCCCGTACGTGGCGGTGCTCTTGGCGGCGATCGCCTGGCGCAGGGCTGGCGTGCCGGGCACGGGGGTGTACTTGGTCTGCCCCTGATCGAGGGCGGCCACCGCCGCGCGCTTGACGTGGTCCGGCGTGTCAAAGTCCGGTTCACCGGCGGACATCACCAGGATGTCGCGGCCCTCGGCCCGCAGGGCCTTGGCCTTGGCGGTGACCGCCAGGGTGGCGGAGGGGGCGACTGTTTGGATGCGTTGCGAGAGCTTCACGCGCTTCTCAGCTCCTCGATGCGTTTGAGTAGACAATCCTCGACGTAGGCCGGCACCAGGCCGGTGACCGAGCCGCCAAAGTGGGCGACCTCGCGGACCAGCGAGCTCGAGACGTAGAAGTGCTCCTCGCCGGTCATCATGAAGACGGTTTCAATGTTCTCGGCCAGTCGGCGGTTCATGTGGGCCATTTGGAACTCGTACTCGAAATCGGCGACGGCGCGAAGGCCACGCAGGATGGCGGTGGCCTTGCGGGAGCGGGCGTACTCCACCAACAGGCCGTCAAAGGCGTCGACCTCCACCCGGTCCTCCCAGCCATGGTCGCGCAGGGTATGGCGGAGCATGTCCGAGCGCTCCTCGAAGGTGAACATGCATTTTTTGCGGATGTTGGTGGAGATACCGATGATCAGGCGCTCGAAGATGTTGAGGCCCCGCTCAATGAGGTTGGGGTGTCCGTTGGTGATCGGATCGAAGGAGCCAGGGTAGACAGCGGTGAGCATGAGATCAATTCTCCAAGGTGACGATCGGTTCGGGCGCGGAGCGCCGTCGGCGGCGAGTCGGGCTGAGATGCCCGCCGTTGGGGGATGATTCCCTCGCCAACGGGCCGAGCAGGGTGACGGCGACGTTCCCCCAACTCCGGGTCTCCAGGATCCGCCAGGCTGAGGAGGGCAGAGATCTGATCGTTTCCGGGGGCGAGGCTTCACCTTGGGCGCCGCCCGGGTGTTCGCAGATCGCCACACCGCCGTGGTTGAGCAGGTTGAGCTCACTGAGGCGGGCGAGGGTGGCAGCGAGGAGACCGGCTGCGTAGGGCGGGTCGAGGAAGATCAGATCAAAGGGCTCCTCTTCGGCGAGGGGGTCGAGGGCACGGGGCAAGGGCTGGCCCAGGACCCGGACGTCGGCCCCTGGAAGGATCGTCAGGTTACGGCGTAGGGCGGTGAGGGCGTCGCGATCCCTTTCGATGAAGGTGGCGTGGCCCGCCCCCCGGGACAGGGCCTCGATCCCGAGGGCGCCGGTGCCGGCGAACAGGTCGAGGACCCGCGCCTCGGGCAGGTGTGGGGCGAGCAGTGAGAATAGGGCCTCGCGGACGCGGTCCGGCGTAGGGCGGGTGTCCGCTCCTCTTGGCGCCGTGAGCCGACGGCCACGGGCGGTGCCAGCGATCACCCGCATCGCCGCCATTCTACGCCAACCCTGCTGAGCGCCAAAGCTTCTGCACGGTTGACAGAGGTTTTGTGCCGACGCAACTTGACTCGAAATGGCGGGATGAGCCATCGTCACCCCCCATCAACACCACTTTTCAGGAGGCACTCACACCATGAGGCTAACCCAGCAACGGGTTCCCTTGCTCCTCCTGGGTTTCACGTTCCTAGCGGGATGTATCACCCGGGCCGATATTGAGGAGATCAAGAAGAACCAAAAGGACATCCTGACCAAGCTAGACAAGGTCGGGAAAGCCGGGCCCCAGCGCCCGACCCCCCCACAGAAACCCCGCGGCCCCGATCCGGCCAAGACCTATTCATTCCCGGTCGGCGACTCGCCCCAGAAAGGCCCGAAGGATGCCTGGGTGACGGTGATCGAAGTATCGGACTTTCAATGACCCTATTGTAAGAGAGTCGGTCCGACTCTCAAGCAGGTCTCTGAGAAATACGGCAACGATGTTCGCATGGTCTTCAAGCAGAACCCCCTGGGCTTCCACCAGCGGGCGATGCCGGCGGCCAACGCGACCATGTGCGCCAACGAGCAGGGCAAGTTCTGGGAGATGCACGATAAGTTGTTCGAGAACAATCGTGCCCTGAACGATCCCGACCTCGATAAGTACGCCG
>JAUUZB010000204.1 GCA_030590185.1 Deltaproteobacteria bacterium | reverse complement strand
CTTGGGTCCGACCTCCACGAAGGTCCGGGCGCCGGCGGCGAAGAGGGTCTCGAGGCCCGCGACCCATTGCACCGGGGCTGCGACCTGGCGCTTGAGGATGTCGCGGATAGCGTCGGGATCGTGGGGACCAAAATCGCCGGTGACGTTGTGCACCAGCGGGATCGTTGGGGCGCGCACGTCGAGGCGCGACAGGACCCGGCCGAGGGGCTCGACCGCCGGGGCCACGATCCGGGTGTGGAAGGCGTGACTGACCGGGATGCGTTGGGCACGCACGCCGAGGGCAGCGAAGCTCTCGATCGCTTCGGCCACGGCGGCGCTCTCGCCACCGATCACGCATTGTTGATCGCTGTTGATATTGGCGGCGACCACGTAGCCGTCGATGCGGTCGAGGACCTCGGCCACCCGTTGATGGGAGGCAAAGACCGCGGCCATCCAGCCGTTGTCCTCGACCCGCACGCTGGCCATCTCGCGACCGCGGGCGGCGACCGCCTCGAGGGCGTCACCAAAGGGCATGATGCCAGCGGCGATCAGGGCGGCGTACTCGCCGAGGGAGTGCCCCATCACCAAATCGGGGACAAAGCCGTGGGCCCCGAGCAAGCGGTGCAGGGCGGTATCGATGGTGAGCATCGCCGGCTGGGTGACCGCGGTGTCCATCAGGGCGCGCTCGGCGCGCTCTAGTTGCTCCGGGTCCAAGCCCTCGCGGTCGACGAAGACCAGCTCGCTCAGGGGCCGACCCAGGATCGGAGCCATGATGCGATCGGCATCAGCGAACACCTCGGCCACGATCGGCTCGCGCTCGGCGAGCAACCGGCCCATGTTCAGGTACTGGCTACCCTGACCGGGGTATAGGAAGGCGACCTTACCAGCGGCCGGACCGCTGCCGCGGAAGATCCCCTGGGCACGCAGGGCGGCCCAGGCCCGGGGGTCGTCGGTGGCCAGGGCCTTGGCGGCCTTGGCGAGACGGGCGGTGAGCTCGGCCGGATCACCGAAGTCGATCACGAGGCGCTCCGCGGCGCGCAGCACGCTCGACTCGGGGGCCTGCAACGGTGGGACCCAACCGGCGTCGACCCGCGACTGGGCACGGGCGAGCCCAGCTACGAGCTCCGCCGCGTTGCCCGCCCCGAGGGCGAGGACGCCGCGCATGGGTTGGAGGCGCGCCGTGGCCGCAGGAACCTCAGGGCTCCCGGAAACCGACGACGACGCCACGTCGTTCTTCCGAACGAAGGCGCCCGGCTGGTACTCCTCGAGCACGATGTGGAAATTCGTACCGCCAAAGCCGTAGGCGCTGACCGCGGCCCGACGGGGAAGTCCGTCGCGGCGGTCCCAGGCGCGCAGCTCTCGGTTGAGCCGGAGCGGCGTGCCGTCGGCGTCGAGCACCGGGCTCTGCTCGTCGGCGTTGATGGTCGGGGGGAGCTCGCCGTGAAAGAGGGCGAGCGCCGTCTTGGCTAGGCCGGCTGCCCCAGCGGCCGCCTTGAGGTGACCGATGTTCCCCTTGACCGAGCCGAGGGCGATGCCGCCCGGTGCGGCCTCAGCGAAGACGTCAGTCAGGGTCTCGAGCTCCACCGCGTCGCCGACCTTGGTCGAGGTGCCGTGGGCTTCGATCATGCTGACCGTATCCATGGGCACACCGGCGTCCTGCCAGGCGCGCTCGATGGCGAGACGCTGGCCCGCCGGGTTCGGCGCGGTGATGCCCTTGCCCTTGCCGTCGCTGGACTCCCCTACCCCGCGGATCACCGCGTAGATACGGTCGCCGTCACGCTCGGCGTCGGCGAGGCGCTTGAGCAGGAACATGGCCGAGCCCTCGCCCATCACGAAGCCGTCGGCGCCAGCGGCGAACGGCCGGCTGCCGGTGGCGGAGAGGGCGCCGATCTTGGAGAACTTGACGTACGTGGAGGGCGACATGTTGCGGTCGACGCCGCCGCTGATCACCGCGTCGCAATGCCGGTTGACCAGTAGCTCCACCGCGGCGGAGACCGCGGCCAGGCTCGAGGCGCAGGCCGCGTCGGTCACGAAGCTCGGACCCTTGAGGTCGAGCACGTTGGCGACCCGGCCGGCCATGATGTTCGGCAACTCACCGGGCATGGTGTCCTCGGTGATGGTGGGCAGACGTGCGCATACCGCGTCGTCCCACTTGGCCAGGATGCGTTCACGCAGCTCGGGGTCGAGCTGGTCGAAATCCTCCACCGACTCGAGGGCGCCGATGAACTCCGGGAAGGCGACGCGGGCGTGGGTCTCGAGATGGCGGTCGCCGCCCATGGCGGTGCCGAGCACCACGCCGGTGCGGGTGCGGTCGAGGGGACGTTCGGGGTAGCCGTAGTCGTCGAGCACCTGCGCGGCCACGGTCACCGCCCACTGCTGGCCCTCGTCCATGGAGTCCGCGACCCGCGGCGGGATCTTGAAGCGCTTCCAGTCGAGTTCGAAGCCGTGCACGAAGCCGCCGATCTTCGAGTAGGTCTTGGCCGGAGCCGAGTGGTCTTCGTCGTAGTAGCTCGCTGGCGACCAGCGTTGCTCGGGCACCTCGCCGATGCTGTAGCGCTTGGCCTTGAGGTTCTCCCAGAAGGTCGCGAGATCGGGAGCGTCGGGCAACAGCGCGCCCATGCCGACGATGGCGATGTTGTGATCGATGGGGTGGGCCATGGGGAGTCTCGTTTCGGGAGGGTTGACTAGGCGTCGTTGGCAGAGTCGGCCGGGAAGGCGCGGTTGAGCGCCTCGGCGGCAAGGGCGAGATCCGACACCAGCCCGGCCTGGGCCTGGTAGATCGGCAGCAGGCTCAGGCGCTCGGCGAGCTCGGCGTCCGGCTCGCCTGCGGCGCTGATCCACTTGAGCCCGTCGGAGGCGACCCGCAGGGCGGCGTCCCGGGCGTGGATGCGGCACAGCACCTTCTGGGTGTCGTGGTCCAGCCCGCTCGCCGCGCTGGGCTCGGTGGCCAGACGCTCGGCAAAAACCGCCGCGGTCTCGGCCAGGGCGATCAACTCACCGAGCCGGAACAGGACGTGCTGGTTGCGGGTCAGGCGGCCGAGCCGGCAGCGCTCGAGCACGGTGGCGAGGGAACGCATGGCCATGGCCGCCACGTCGGCGCCGAGGTCGCGGGCCCGTCCGTGGAGCGCCTCGAGGCGCTCGGCCCATTCGACGTAGTAGTTGCCCCGGGTCTTGAGGTGGTGCTGCCAGCGGTCCCGGGCGATGGTCCACTCGAGGATCTCCGAGGTGCCCTCGTAGATGGTGGTGATCCGCACGTCGCGCTTGATCTTCTCCACCATGTACTCGCGGGCGTAGCCATAGCCGCCGTGGGCCTGGATGGCGTCCTCGGCCGCCTTGTTGCCGGCCTCGGTGGCCATGTACTTGGCGATCGCCCCCTCGGTGGCGAGACCGGGCTCGCCGGCGTCGAGGCGTTGGGCGGTCCACTCAATATACGAGCGCGCAGCTTCTAGACGCGCCGCGTTCGGTACGATCAGCTTGTGGGTGAAGCCGGCTTTCTCGCTCAGGGCGGAGCCGGACTGGACCCGCGCCTGGGAGTAGCGGATAGCGAGGGTGAGCGCCGCCCAGCCCGCGCCGAGCCCGAAGGCGGCGACCATCAAGCGGGTGTAGCCGAAGACCGCCTGGGCCTGGACGAGCCCCTGGCCCTCTTCGCGGCCCACCAGATTCTCGACCGGCACGAAGACCTCATCGAGGGAGAGCGAGGTGGTGTTGGAGGCGCGGATGCCGTGCTTGTCCTCGGGTTGGCCGGCCTCGAAGCCCTCGGCGCCGCGCTCGAGGATGAACCAGGAGGGACCGCCGGGTGCCAGGGCGAGGATGGTGTAGACCGCGGCCACGCCGCCGTTGGAGATCCATTGCTTCTGTCCCGACAGGCGGTAGCCGATCAGCTCCCCCGCCTCGATCACCGGCTCCGCCTTGGTACGCAGGGCCGAGAGATCGCTGCCGGCCTGGGGCTCGGTGGCGCCGTAGGCGACTAGCAGGCCTTCCTCGGCGATCCGCCCCATCCACTCATTCTTTTGTTCCTCGGTGCCGCCCACCGCGATCGGGTCGCTGCCCAGGAAGGTGGCGAGCACGCTGGTGGAGATCCCGAGGTCGATGCCGGCGAGGGTCTCGGCCACCCGATAGATGTCGTAGGCGCCGCCGCCAAGGCCGCCGTAGGCTTCGGGGATGAACAACAGGTGCAGGCCGACCTGCTCCGGGTCATAGAGATCGTCGAGGGCGGTCTGGGGGAACTCCTCGTCGGCGTCGAGCTGCAGGAGGTAGCCCGGACTCAACGCGCGGTCAGCGTACGCCCTGAGGGTCGACAGGACCATCTCTAGGCTATCGTTGTCCAGGCTGGGCATGGGGTAATCCTTTCGGGCTGCGAACTCGGTTCAGGGAGACAGAGCAAGGGCGCTATGCGATTGTCGTGCCAATAATGGGACGGACAGGTGCCGGCCCAAATGGCTCAGAATCGTTCAGGTCTCAGGATGACTGAACGACCGGTCAACGCTAAACGTCCGTATCAATTGAGCTTTGGTGCGAAGCCAACAGCGAATGGTGATTCATTTTTGCCCGCGATGGCCGGATCCTCAGCCCGGTCCCTTTCGGTCCGTGGCCGGTGGCGGTGACTCGCGGTCTGCGGCCGGTATGCCCTACCCTAGGGATCGTCCTGGCTGGGGAAGGCAGGAAGGGGGTTGCGCACCGGGTGTGGACAGCGCGGTGAGTGAGGGCTCATTCAGCGCCAGACTAGACAACTGTTCAGTGCAGCAGGTGTGCCGAACGCGCCACGATCCCGATCAACTCGTCCCCCACCACGTCGAGATCCTCACGCCGGCGGTTCGGGTTGTTGACCCAGATCATGCAGGCGTGGTCCAGGGCGCCAAATAGGATCTGCTTGAGGACACCGCTGCTGATCTCCGGTCGGATCAAGCCGGCGGCCTTACCCTCGTCGATGGCCGCGCCGAGGTGACCAAGATATTCCTTGAGGTGCTCCTTGGCGTAGTCGCGCACGAATTTGTGGCTGCGCCGGGTCTCGATGGTGATGAACACCGCGAGGATCGGATTGTCCTGGGCCAGGCGCAGGTGGTAGCGGATGAAGCGCTCGATCTTCTCGAGGGGACCGTTCTCTTCGGCCAGCTCGGCGCGCGCCCCGGTGTTGATCGCCTCGAGGTGGGCCTCGAACAGGGAGATCAGCAGGTCGTCCTTGTTCTTGAAGTAGTTGTAGATCGTGCCGTCGGCCACGCCGGCGGTCCGGGCGATCTCTGAGATTTTGGTCTCGTGGAAACCGTTGAGGGCGAAGCAGCGCAATGCCGCTTCGAGGATGCGATCGTACTTCGAGCCCTTGGGGTGCACTGCTTCACCGTCGGCGTTGCGGGAGGTGCCCATGGCGCGCCGGCTTATGTCGACACCCGCGGCCTTGTCAATGATGCGACGAAGAGGAAGGTCGGGACGCGCATCCTGCCTCTAGTCGTAGGTGTCCGAGTCCTCCTCCCGGAACGGCTCCAGGATCTCATACAGGCTGCGCTCCGGTTGCGCCGCGATTTCCGCCTTGGCCCGCGCCGTGTCGAGCACCGCGTTGAAACGAATGTGCGCCAGCTCCGGCGCTGGAAAGGAGGTCAGGCGATACCTCCAGGCCTTCTCCATCCACCAGCGAAACAGCGTGTACGGGATCGGCAGAATCGGCTTGCCGGTGATCTCTAGGATGCGCGACAGGGGTACGGGGTCGGTGCTCGATATAGTGAATACCCCGCGCACCCCCGGATCGAGACAGGACTCCAAAATGCGCAGCAGATCGTCCTCGTGGCTCAACTGCACCATAGGATCAAAGCCCATGATCTTGGGGATGGTGCTGAGCCGCAGGTAATTCGAGGGTGCGTTGCGCACGTGCGGCCCGACGATGTGAGCGGGTCTCAGGATCACCGTCTCGATGTCGTGGTGGCGCCAGAAAAAGGACTGCACCGCCCGGTCGACCGCCACTAGGGTGCGGATGGCCGGGAAGGTCTGGCTGGCCATCAGCGGCGCTTCTTCGGTGATGAAGTGGCTGTTGGTCGGCATCGGCCCGTAGGTGTCGCCGCTCGACAGCAGAATGACCTTCTTGGCCCCGTACTGGCTGGCGTAGCGCAACAGGGTCTCGGTGCCGATGACGTTGCGAGCATAGAGACGGTCGGCGGGGATGCGGAAGTTGTGCACCACGCCGAGGTGGACCACCGCATCGATTTTCTGTTGGCGGAAGATATTCTCCGCCGGTCGCCGCCGGATGTCGACCCGGTGGTGCTCGATCCCCTTGGGGAGGCCGGGGCACAGGCGCCGGTCGACCCCTACCACCTCGTGCTGGCGCGAAAAGCGCAGCGCCGCCCGACGCCCGAGCCGGCCTGCGATTCCTGTCAAAAGAACGCGCATGTTCTGTCTTCCCTCAGATCTCTTTCCCAGCTCACCTACCAGAAGACCGCCTCGCGGGCCGCCACATCCTCTTCGAGCATTCGCTGCATGGTCGACTTGACTTGGTCGACCTTGCGCATGATCACCTGATCCTCGTCGTTGGCGTCGCCCTCGAAGGTCATCGGTTCACCGAAGCGAATGCGATACTTGGTGGGCAGCGGCACCATCCCGAACCCGGGGCTCAGGGTGATCGGCAACGACGGCACTCCGAACAGGCGGCTGATCTTCTTGGCGTTGAAGAACGAGGGCGCCTGCTCCTCCGCCCCGACCACCGTGCAAGGCACGATCGGTGCGTTCTTCTCGATGGCGAGCCGCATGAAACCCTGGCCGAAGCCCTGCAGCTGGTAGCGGTGGCGCCAGGTCTTGTTCAAGCCGCGCACGCCCTCCGGGAAGGCGAGGAGGGCCGCCTCCATGTCGAGCCCGCGGCGGCAGTTCTCCGGGGTGCCGAGGATCTGCCCGCAGCGGGCCATGAACAGGG
>JAUUZB010001072.1 GCA_030590185.1 Deltaproteobacteria bacterium | reverse complement strand
GCCGGTCGCCGCAACGAGCAACTCCGCGAGCCCAGGCGGCATCACCCAGGTGGAGCAGTCATGGCGCGCGTAATAGAGCGCCCCAAAAGATTCGACGCGAAGGATGTCCGGTCGGGTGCTCGCCGCCATGCCGGGCGCCACGGGCGCCTCGAGGCGGGTCGCCCCGTCGGCCATCAACAGCCGGTGGAGGCGCGCTGGAAGTCCGGGTCCGAGCTCTGCTCGATGCCAACGAGGTCCTTGCCGGCCAAGAACTGCGCCTCATAGGTGCCACCGAGGCGTGCCTGGATGTCGGCTTTTTTCTGGTCGATGAAGCCGCGAAGGTCGCTGGTGCGGAACAGCTCCCCGATCTCGCGATTGTTGAGGTGCCCCTCGCCAAAGGCGGAGCTGCGGAAGAACGGCACGAAACGCAGGAAGGAGGTCTCGGCCTCCTTGAGGCTATCGTCGATGTCGTAACGCGGGTGCATCCGATTACCCTGGGTGGCGAGGTCGCGGTAGGCCCACAGGATCGCCTCGGCGCCCAGGTCGGTCCGGGCGTGCTTCTTGGCCACCTTCCCTAACCCGGTGTCAAAGGTGCCGCGGCTATCCTTCTCCACCACCAGACGGGTGACCTCGCGCCGCCACTCCAGGAGCTCCGCCTTGAAGGTGTTGACCGATCCGGAGACCGCGCCCGCGGCGATGTCACCGGAGAGCCCGGTGAGGCCCTCGGAGCGCTCTGCCTCGCTGCGAGCGAGCTTGCCGTCCTGGTTACTGTCGAGGCCGGCTATTTTCTGCTTGGCCTCGGCTAGGGCCTCGAGCACGGTCTGCACCTCGCCCGCCTGGAGGTTCTTTGGGTCGACGTCGACCACGCGGGTGCCTGTGGGGCCGCTGCAGCCGGTGACCTCGCGGGTCTCCTGGCGCTGGAAGGCATCCTTGATCACCTCGACGCCGCGTTGCAGCTCGGGGTCGCTCTGGATCCGGTCCTCGAGGCTGCGCACGTCGATGGAGCCGTCTCGCATCTTGACGTCCCGGACCGCGTCGTCGAGCTTGCCGATGCTCTGTTTGAGGGCCTGGACGTCGGGGGCGTTGAAGCTCGGCTTGATCGGTGCGGGCATGGGGCTCTCCTCGGAGTATTCTATCGTTCTGCTGCGGTTATTTCATCTAGGGCGCCTTCCGGCAACCCCGTGGCACAGCCTGCCGTGCCACCGACCGCCGAGTCGCCGCCGGTGGGCAGAGCTTCCCCATTTGTGGTTGACAATCACTGTATCACAACGTGATACTCTGAATTGAAAACCGGACAAGGATATCAAGAAATCAAGGCGGGGTGGTCTCGTCGCAAGGGGGATGCTGTGTCGAGCTGGAGATCAACGGGGGATAAGGGTGTCATCGATCGCTACCTGGCGGAAGCCAGCCGGCATGCGCTGCTCTCCAGGGAGGAAGAGCGCGCCCTGGTCGAAGAGTACATACGCTCCCGCTCGCGCCATCTCGTGCAGAAGCTGGTGACCGCCAATTTGCGTTTCGTCGTCAAGGTCGCCCACGAGTACCGCGGCTACGGCCTCGAGCTGGCCGACCTGATCCAGGAGGGGAACGTCGGCTTGCTGATGGCGGTGGAGCGTTTTGACCCGGAGCGCGGTTATCGTCTGCTCTCCTACGCGGTCTGGTGGATCCGGGCCTATATCCAGGCCTACGTGATGCGCTCCTGGTCGCTGGTCAAGGTCGGCACCACCGCCGCCCAGCGCAAGCTGTTCTTCAAACTGCGCTCCGAGCGCCAGCGCGCCGCGGCTTTGGCGGCGCCGGGGGAGAAGGTCAGCGCCGCTGAGTTGGCGCAGACCCTCGGCGTGCGCGAAGGGGAAGTCACCTCGATGGAGGTCAGGCTCGCCGGGCGCGATTTCTCGCTCAACGCCGAGGTGGGGGATGAGCTCGGCCGCACCCACCTGGATCAGCTCGCTGACCCGAACAGCGACACCCAGGACGAGGTGGAGCGGGCCCAGGTCAAGCGGCGCGTACGGCGTTGGCTGCGCGAGGCCGTACCGAAGCTCGACGAGCGGGAGCAGTACATCCTGCGAGAGCGGATCGCGAACGACGAGCCGAAGACCCTGCGTGAGATCGGTGAGCGCTTCCGCATTTCCCGCGAGCGGGCCCGCCAGATCCAGGAGCGTACTCTGGCCAAGATGCGGGCCGCCGTGCGGCCCGAGCTACGGCAATGCGTGTGAGGCCAGCCGGCGCCTAGGCTGGGTGGTGGCGGGCACGGAGGTATTCCGCCAGCTCGCGATCGAGGGTATCGAGGTGGTCGACCACCGCCGAGGCGAGCAGCCGTGCCACGTCGGCGATCCGTTCCAGGTTCGGGGTTGCGTTGCCCATCTCCTTCTTGATCCCGGCCAGATAGGTCTTGAGCAGGCCGTGGCCGCCGTAGTGCCGGAAGGCGTCCGGGTAGTGGGTGGCGCGCATAAGCTCCTCTTCGTGATCGAAATGCTCGGTGGCGTATTGCTCGAGCACCGCCACGAGCGCCCGGACCGTGGAGGGTGCTTGCTCCTGCCTGAGCGCGGTCAGCAGCGTCTCGATCTGCTCCAGAATCAGCCTGTGGGCGTTGTCCAGCAGATCAATCCCGGTGCTCAGCTCGGGGCACCAGACGACAGCGCCAGGTCTCGGCGTCGGCGGCCGGGTCTCGTCGGGTAATTTGGACAATGTGACCCTCAACTCCAACTTTTCAAATTAGGTAGGGTGGGGCGAACCGTCAAGGGCTTTTCCGGCGCGCCGTCGCTCTCAACCGATCGTTCGGAGCTCGCGCACGGTTGCCACGGTATTCGGTT
>JAUUZB010001105.1 GCA_030590185.1 Deltaproteobacteria bacterium | reverse complement strand
CCGCGCTTCGGGGCGTTGATCACCTGGCCGGCCTTTGCGGCCTTGGGCGGAGTTGGGCTCAGGCGGGAGGAGCGCGTCTTGCCAATGCTCGGCTGGGGTCTCGGCGCCGGCGCGCTGATGCTGGTCGTCAACCTGTTGATGCCGGTCGTGGGCGCGTTCCAGGCCCTGGGCGTGATCAGCGGAATGTTCGGCACGGCCTTGGTCAGCATCGGCTACTTCCGTGTCCGCGAGAGCAAACATTCTTGGATCGTCGCCGCGACGTTCGGAGGTGCCTTCGCGCTGGTCCGCGGCGCCACGATCACGCCGCTGGTGATGGCCGTTGTCTCTCCCCTGTCGTTCCTTCTCCCGAATGATCGTCTGGGCCTGGAGATGGCGCCCTACTTGATCCCGTTGACGGTGATCGGCGCGCTCAGCGCCGGGGCCTTCTGGTTGATGCAGTACAGCATCGAGCTCCTCCCGAATTCACCGCTCAAGGAATAGAGATTGCCCATGCAGCACGACGAAGACGACGACGGGGAGATGCTCGAGTCCATCGGCGGCGGTACCCCCAGCGGCGACTTCACACCCAGCCCCACCGGCGAGACGCCGGCCGACCACGATGACGAGCTAGGCTCCATCGGCGGCGACACGCCTACCGCACCGATCCGCAGCGCCCCGCCGGCGGCACCCGATCAAACCGAGGGTGAGTCTGACCAGGTCACCCCGGAGTGCTTGGGCCGCTACACCATCAAGAGCGAAGCGGGCCGCGGCGGCATTGGCCGCGTGCTGATCGGCTTCGACGAGCACCTCGGCCGCGACGTGGCCATCAAGGAGCTGCTCACCGAGCACCTGTCGGGCGGCTCTGCTGCGGAGAGCGCCAATACAGCTGCCTTCGTCGAGCGCTTCCTGCGCGAGGCGCGGGTCACCGGCCAACTCGAGCATCCAGCGATCATCCCGGTCTACGAGCTCGGGCGCCGGGAGGACGGCGTCCTCTATTACACCATGAAGTTGGTGCGTGGCCGCACCCTGTCCCAGGCCCTCTCCGATTGCGACAACCTCGAGGAGCGGCTCGGCCTGCTCGGCCACTTTCACAACCTCTGCCACGCCATCGCCTACGCCCACAGCCGGGGTGTCATCCACCGTGACATCAAGCCGGAGAACGTCATGGTCGGCGAGTTCGGCGAAACGGTGGTGCTCGACTGGGGGCTCGCCAAAGTTCGCGGCAAGAAGGATATCCGCAGCCGCTCGATGGCGCGGGAGATCGAGCTGTTGACCGAGGAGAACAGCGCGACGCTCGCCGGTCACGCCATGGGTACCCCGGCCTACATGAGCCCGGAGCAGGCGGAGGGGAACGTCGACGCCATCGACGCGCAATCGGATGTCTGGGGACTCGGCGCCGTGCTCTACGAGCTCCTCACCGGCCAGCCGCCGTTCACCGGCCGCAGCGCCTACGAGATCGTCGGCAAGGTGATGCGCGAGCCCGTAATGCCGGCGCGGGAGCGCGATTCAGCGGTACCCCTCGAGCTGGCCGCCGTCGCCAACAAAGCGTTGCAGCGGGACAAGGACGAGCGCTACCTCTCGGCTGGGGAGCTGGCCGATGAGATCGACGCCTTCCGCTCTGGGGCCCGCGTCGAAGCCCATCAATACAGCGCCTTCGAGCTGCTCAAACGGCTGGTCACCCACAACAAGCCAGCGGTGGCGGTGGCCGCGGTCTTCCTCTTGATCCTCGGCCTGTTCTTCGCCGGTGCCTACTCAAAGCTGGCCGAGGAGCGCGACTGAGCGATCGCGGCCCAGCGCCGCTCCCACCGCAACCTCGGCCAGGCATTGGCGGAAAAGGCGCGCTCGGCGGCCAAGGCGGGCGACTGGATGGCCGCCGACCTCTACGCCTCCGCCGCCCTGGACCGTGAGGAGACCCCGGCCACCCGCGGCCTCCTGATGAGCCTCGACACCGGCTGGCGGCCTCGGCTCATCTGGGAGCGACACACCGGCACCGCCTGCGCCAAGGCGGTGATCTCCCCCAAGGGACGCATCGTCGCCTGTCCAACGATGATGGCGCTGGTGCTCTACGACCTGCGCAGCGGCAAGGAGACCGCTCGCCTGATGAACCCGAGCGGCTGGCTCACCAGCGTCGCCTTTTCGCCCGACAACAAACGGGTGGCGGCCGGTGGCAAGGACAAGACGATCGCGGTTTGGGATCTCACCAGCGGCGAGCTCCAAACCCGCCTCGCCGGGCACACCGGGGAGATCAGGGCGGTCGCCTTCAGCCCGGACGGCACGCTCCTCGCCTCGGCGAGCCAGGACAAAACGGTGCGCCTGTGGCGACTCGCTGGCGGGGGTACGCCGGTGATGCTCGAGGGGCACGGCCACGAGGTCCAGAGCCTCGCCTTTTCGCCGGACGGCTCGCTGCTCGCCTCAGCGGATCGGGAGGGTCGCATCCGCCTGTGGCCGTTGGCGGAGGGCAAACTGATCCGGCGCAAAGCGGTCCGGGTTCTCCAGGCCCGTACCGAGGCGATCTCGGCGGTGCAGTTCAACGCCGACGGCCGGCTGCTCGCGGCGGCCAGCGACGACCAGACGGTCCGCATCTGGGACGTGGCCAGCGGCAACGCGACCCTGGTGCTCGCCGGTCACGAGGGCACGGTGTCGAGTGTGACCTTCTCCCCCAACGGCCGCCACGTCATCGCCGGTGGCGCCGATGCCTCGGTGCGTG
>JAUUZB010001096.1 GCA_030590185.1 Deltaproteobacteria bacterium | reverse complement strand
GTCCGACGTCAACGGCGCCTTGGTCACCGAGCTCTTCAACCGCGGCCAGGCGGCCATGGTGATCAATGGTCCGTGGTTCATCTCCGAGATCGCCGAGGGTGTGCCGTACGCGGTCGCCCAGCTGCCCACGGTGAGCGACACGGGCCTGCCGGCCCGGCCATTCTTGAGCGTTGAGGCGTTGTTCGTGGCCAAGGGTCGAGCCCGCGCCCCGGTGTTCGACCTCGCGAATCATCTGACCAGCGACGCGTCGGCGTTGGTGCGCGCCGAGGTCGCCAACCAGCCAGTCGCCAACCTCGGCGTCTATGATGACCCCGCCATCGCCCAAAACCCGCTGCTCACGACCTTCCGGCGTCAGCTCGAGAACTCGGAGCCGACACCGACCGCGCCCTTGATGCATTTGGTGTGGGAACCGCTGGCCGAGGGTTTGCGCCAGATCAGCCGCGGCGCCCTCTCCCCTGAGGTGGCCCTGCGCAACACCAAGGCCCGGATCGCGATCCTGAGCCGCGACTTGCCCGAGGAAGCGAACCCCTTGCCCTATCAGCTGCTCCTGCTCACCGCTCTGGTGGCGTTGCTCGGTTTTGGTCTATGGCGAATCCGCCAGGGCCTGGCTCCCCGGGTATTCGCGGCCCGCGGGGCCTACGCCATGGTCGGGCCGGCGGCCATCGGCATGTTGTTGATGGTCGGGGTGCCCTTCGTGATGGGGGTCGGGCTAGGTTTTTTCGCCTACGGCGTCGACGAGGTGCGTTTCGTTGGTCTCGCCAACTTCGCCAACATCCTCACCGCCGACGACTACGCGCCCACGCACCCGATGAGCTTCTACTTCACGCTCGTCGTGACGTTCATGTGGACGCTGCTCAACGTCTCTTTGCACGTGACGGTGGGCTTCGCCCTGGCGCTGGTGCTCAACCAACCCTGGTTGTGGGGCCGCGGCGTCTTCCGGGTGTTGCTGATTCTGCCCTGGGCGATCCCGAGCTACATTTCGGCGCTGATCTTCAAGGGGCTGTTCAACAAGCAGCTCGGTGCGATCAACGCCTTGCTCGGCGCCCTCGGCATCGAACCGGTCGGTTGGTTCGATGGCTTTATGCCGGCCTTTTGCGCCAACCTGACCACCAACGTCTGGCTCGGGTTCCCGTTCATGATGGTGACGATCATGGGCGCCCTGCAGGCCGTGCCGGCGGATCTCTACGCCGCCGCCCGCATCGATGGCGCCGGTCCGGTGCGGCGTTTCTTTTCGATCACCCTCCCGCAGGTGGCGCCTGCCCTCGTGCCGGTCATCATCCTCGGCACCATCTGGACCTTCAACATGTTCAACATCGTCTACCTGGTGAGCGAGGGTCAGCCGGAGGGGGCGACCGACATCCTGGTCACCGAGGCCTACCGCTGGGCCTTCGAGCGCAATGGGCGCTACGGTTACGCGGCGGCCTATTCTTTGGTGATCTTCGGCATCCTATTCGTCTACACTATGTTGACCCGGCGAATCACCCGCGGCGCCACGCGCGAGGCGTGAGCGAACCGACGATGGCGACTCGGGCCGCGCAGGGCAACGGGGCGCGCGAGCAGCGTCTGACCATCGCCCGGACCTGGAACGACGAGCCGGTTCGCCCGGAAGAAGCGGTCGCCGTGGTCTTGAGCGTCGATGACGATGAGCTGCGGGTCACGGTCGACGCACCCTTTCACGGCGATCCGGCACCAACCTCCCCGGCCGGCTCGACCGATCGCCTGTGGGAACACGAGGTGGTCGAGATCTTCCTGCTCGGCGAGGAGGATCGGTACCTCGAGCTCGAGCTCGGTCCCCACGGTCACTTCCTGTTGCTGAGCCTGCACGGCGAGCGCCGGGCCGTGGAGTCGGGGTTGCCGGTCCGCTACGACGCGACGATTGCCGGATCACGCTGGCAAGGGGAGGCGCGGCTGCAGGCTGCGCTGTTGCCGCCGGGGCTCGACCGACTCAACGCCTTCGCCATCCATGGACAGGGAGCGGATCGCCGCTACCTCGCCTGGCGGCCGACCCTGGGCGAGCAGCCAGACTTCCATCACCTCGCTAGTTTTGGCCGCCTGGTGCCCGGCCTCGTCCGACGCTGCTAGTGGCCGTGCAGCCCGCCGCGCACGTCGCCCATGATCATCATGTCCTCGACCCGGCGCCACAGCTCATCGACGTCCGAGGTCATGATCAGTAGGTTGTGCTTCTTACCCTTGAGGTCTGTGACGTGGTTCTTCAGCAGGGCCTCGGTGATGAATCCGAGGTGCTCGAGGGCGCGGATGGCCCCGGTCTGGGAGTCGAGGACCTCGGCCTTGAGCTTGTGAATGTCGCGGGTTTGGGCGGCGGCGTAGAGCTCCTTGGCCATGGCTGCGCCGAGACCGACGCGCTGGCAGGTGTCCGCCACCACCAGGCGGACCTCGCCGAGGTGACGCCACCAACCGTACTCCTCAACGTGGAGCGTGGCGTCGCCGACGCAACGGTCGCCGTCAAAGGCCAGGATCGGGAGGATGCGGTCGTAGTTGATGTTCTCGCACCACTTGTCGATGACGCCGCGCTTGATGACGTCCTCGCGCAGGAACAGGCGGGAATTCTCGGGGAGCGACTTGAAGAACTCGTACAGGGCGTCGCCGTCATCCTTGGTCATCGGCCGGAGGATGATCTCCTTGTCGTTTCGTAGCTTGACGGTGATCGGGTATTTCTTCAACGACATGAAACTCTCCCAAGGCAAAGGACTGAAATCGCAGTTGGCACG
>JAUUZB010001076.1 GCA_030590185.1 Deltaproteobacteria bacterium | reverse complement strand
CTCGCCCTCGCCCGGCAACAGCTACGCGACTCACCGGACGACCCGGAGCTTTGGGCGCTCGCCGGACGGGTGCAGCACCAGCGCGGGGAGCACCTCTCGGCGCTGTCGCTTTTTGACGCAGCTGCAGAGGCGGGCGTCGAGATCGGCTACGTCCACACCGTCACCGCCGGCTCCGCGGCCTACGCCGCGCACTTCGAACGTCTCGACACCGCGCATTTTTCAATCCGCTATCTCAACAAGGATGAGATCGTCGCCCACTACGCGGCGCCGGTGCTCGAGGCGGCCTACGAGCGGATCGGTGATGCCCTCGGCATTCGACCGGCCGAGCGGGGGGAGAAGATCGTCGTCGAGATCTACCCCGACGCGCGCGGCCTAGCGGCGGCCACCGGCCTCACGGTCAACGAGATCGCCACCAGCGGCACCATCGCGGTCTGCAAGTTCCACCGCTTGATGATCACCTCGCCGCTGGCCACCGCCAACGGCTACTCCTGGGCCGACACCCTCGCCCACGAGTACACCCATCTCGTGATCTCGAAGAAATCCCACAACAACATCCCGATCTGGCTGCACGAGGGGATCGCCAAGTACTACGAGTCGCTGTGGAAGAGTGGGCCGGGCGAGGCGCTCGAGCCCCACTCCGAGAAGCTGCTCGCCGAGGCGGTACAAAAAAAGGAGCTGATCACCTACGACCAAATGCACCCCTCGATGGCGAAGCTGCCCTCCCAGGAGGCGGCGGCGCTGGCCTTTGCCGAGGTCTTCACCACCATCGAGTTCTTGCTACACCGTTACGGCGCCGATTCGATCCCCAAGGTTCTCGAGCTCACCGGCGACGGCGTGCCCCTCGAGCGAGCGCTGGGCCGGGTCTACGAGCTCGATCTCGCGGGTATCGAGAAGGCCTGGCGCCGGTACGTCAAGAAACGCAAGTTCACCATCGTGCCCGGGGCCAAGCCGCAACGCATCGTGCTCTCCTCCGGCAAGGACAGCACCAAGGAGCAGCCCCTCGAGCAGATGGAGGACCGCGAGACCCACGACTTCTCGCGCCTCGGCGAGCTGCTGCAGCTACGCGGGCACAGCCACGCCGCGGTGACCGAATACGAGAAGGCCTATGCCCGGGCGGGGATACGCTACGCTTCGCTCGTCTACCGGCTGGCGCGGGGCTACCTCGCCACGGGGCGGACCGACGACGCCATCGGCGTGCTCGATCGAACGCTGGCGGCCCACCCAAACAGCGCCGACGCCCACCTGCTCGCCGGCCGCGTGCGCTTCAATCGCAACGAGCTCGCCCCGGCCCGGCGTCACTTCGAGGCGGTGCGGCTCAAGAACCCCTTCAACCCGGAGATCCACGCCGCCCTCGCCAAGCTCTATGAGGCGCAGGGGGACGGCGCGGGCGCACAACTCGAGCGCCGCCTTCTGGACCTGTCGACAAAGCCGCGGCCCACCCGCGAGTACGCCCTGCCGAGCCCACCGGCGGGCAACGCGCGCATCGACGTGGTGACGCCCAAATGGAACGCGATCCGCATCGACGGCGGTATGCCGCAGGCCTCACCGATCTGGCAGCTCCCCATCGAGGCGGGCGAGCACACGATTGAATACACCGGCGGCGGCGGCGAACAGCGCACCAGGGAATTCACCATCTCGGTTGGCGAAAACCTTCGGCTCGTGTTGAAATAGGGCATGGGCGACAGCCAGGCGCGGGCGCCGCGGTACCACATCGCAGGCCTGGACGTGATCTACGACACCGGCCAGGAGTTCTGGACCGGCCCGGTGATCGACGCGTCGGAGACCGGCCTGTTCATCGAAACCGCCCACGAGCTACCCATCGGCACCCCGATGACGATCATGCTCGGCGGCGCCGACGACGATCGCCTCCCCTTCGAGATCCTAGGCGTGGTGACGCGAGTCAATGAGTTGGACTGGGACGAGCACTACGACCGCACCCCCGGCATCGCCGTGCGCCTCGAGGGCATGGAGCCCGGCGAGGCGGAGCAGTTCCGCGCCTTCCTGCGCGAGGTCGGCACCGAGATCTAGAAACGGGGCAGCAGGCCAACATCCTCATCTGGATCCCGTCGAGGGCCCGGTTGAGAATCCCCTAAGACATCCGGTCGTCAGCGGGGTTCTCAAACAGCCGGCCCCTGGCGTTGGCCCTATTTAAAACGTGGTAGACGAACCCGCCCCTATCGACGCGCGCTACCCGGGGCATGGCTGGCTGGCATGAGACGGGTATCAATCAAATTCACCGGTCCCCTTTTTCGTCAGGATCGCGGTGATCGACCCGCCGGCATGGGCTCCGGCGGCGAGTAGCTCGATGGGCAGCGAGACCGCACCGGAGACCGCGATCGGGGCGGCGAGGGCGGCGTGGGCCCACAGACGGGGATCGCGCAGCAGGGCGAGCCAGGAGCGCCGGGCGGTGGGGCGAAGGATGTCGGTGAACAGGAAGTGCCCGAGGCCGGCCCGGGCGAGGAGGCTCTGGAGCAGGCCGTAGGGTCCGTACTCCAGGGAGAAATGACGTACGTGGGCGAGGCGCAGGCCGGCACGATCCGCGAGGCCCGAGAGGGTGCCCGGGGAGAAATGCCAGCGGTGGCGCGGGACGTCGAGGTTGAGCCAATGCCGTCCCGCGAACCGCGCCTGCCAGGAATCGAGATTGGGCAGCGCCACGAGCACGGTGCCGCCCGGTACGAGTAACTCTGCGGCCCGGCGCAGGGCGACTAGGGGCTCGGACAGGTGCTCGAGTACGTGCCAGAAGGTCACGACGTCAAAGGGCGCAGCGGCAAAATCGAGGTT
>JAUUZB010000492.1 GCA_030590185.1 Deltaproteobacteria bacterium | reverse complement strand
GCCGTGTCCCTGAAGTCACCGGGCGGCGGGAAGTACTGCACGTAGCCCCGCTCGTCCACGATGGCGTCGGTCGGCAGAGCCGGCGGGATGCCTTGGGACTTGGCGACCTTCGAGAAGGCCAGGGCCATCACCGGGTCGGTCCAGATGTCGAGATTCAGATCCAGCCGCTTTTTGAATGCCCCATAGGGCTCGGTCTCCTGCTCAACGGCCGTGCGGATGACCACCAACCTGACCTTGCCCGCGAGCTTTTTGTTGCCGGCGAGCAGGCGGGCAAAGGTAGCGATGCGCGGCAGCTCACTCTGACAGTGGGGACACCAGGTCGAGAAGAAAACCACCACCGAGACCTTGCCCGGCTCGAACAGCTCGAGGTCCTTCCCGTTGTACTGATCATCCTCCACCGGCACCTGCGGGACCTTCGGCTTGTCACTAATGCGGGTCGCGAGCAGGCGCTCGCGTCCCTCGCGGCGCAACTGCTCGAGGACCGCCACCACGTCGTGATCCTCGGGGCTGCAAGCGTCGAGCAACGTCTTGACCGTGGGCAACAACGGGTGCTCCAAAAAGACGCTCTTAGCCACCGCGCACGCCTCGGCGAACTTCTTCTGGCGCTTGAGGGCGTCGGCGAAACGAAAGTGCAGCAACGGGTCGGCGTACAGATCGAAAGCCTCGCTCGCGACCCGCAGCTCCGGAATGGCGGCCGCGTTCTCCCCCGCCAGGTAGCTCAGGGTGCCGCTCAGGCGCGCCACGCTCGCCGGGTCCACGCCGGAGCCAGAGCGAGCCACGACGCGACCGCAACGGTCCGCCATGCTCAGACGCACCCCTTCGTTGACCAGCCGATAGCAGGCATTGAGCGCTTCGCTGGCGTCGTAGCGCGGGGATATCCTAGGCGTGATCAGGCGCGCCTCCACCGCCCGGTCCGGCTCGGCCCCGGCCTTTTGCGCCGCGACGTAGGCGTGGACCATGGCGCGATAGGCCTCGACGCCGGCCTCGGGGGTCGAGAGAGTGGAGATCAAGTCAGCCAACCCACGGGCGCGACGGACGGCGTCCTGGTCGAAATCGGTGAGCACCTTTTGGAGCCGCCGACGATCCCACACCCGGGGCGCCGCCTGGAGAATGCGGGTGGTGTCGCGAACCAACAGCACGATCCGGGCGGTGGTGAGCCCAGCGTTGGCCACCACGCTGCTTTTGTATGTGGGTTGGGTCGCACCGCTGGTGGCGTCCACCACGGCGTCGACCCGGCGCAGCTTCTGAAGGGGCTCCGGCGGGTTCTGGGCCAGGGCGATCAAGCGATCGAGATCCAGGCCGCTCATCTCGGCGCCGCCGCGCTTGTGGAGCGGGGCGCGGTTCAAGATGGTGAGCAGGCGCTGCTCGGCGTCGAAGGCGAGGGTCAGCTCGATCGGTCGGGTGGGCCAGGTTTGGTCGATGGTCACCACCCCGGCGAAATCACGCAGATAGCCGATGACCTTCCCATCCCCGTCCCGCGCCTCGACATAGGTCTCGTTGCCCTGGTCGGTGGAGCGGATCATCTCGGAGGGGATGGGCTGTGCCCGAAACGCCGCCGCCCGCGGCATGGCCTGACGATAATAGGCTGCCTGTTCGGCACCAACCGGGGGGAGCTCCGGCATGACCGGTACCGCCGCACTCGCGCCAGCGGTCCCGCCCGACCGCGCGCCCGCCCGTGGAGAATCACCGGCTGGCTGGGCGCAGGCGACCAAGAGGATGGCGCCCAACGGGGCTGTGGTTGCGAATCGTATCATGGCGGGTTATCTCTCCCGCATGTTGCGACCAGCGTCCTTGGCCGGCCAGTGGTACCCAGACGACGAGCGGGAATGCCGCGCTGCGATCGAACGTCATGCCGCAGATACGCGGCCGGAACAAGGCCCCTGGCGTGGGCTCATCGGCCCCCACGCCGGTTGGACCTACTCCGGTGACCTCGCCGCCCAGAGCTTCCGTTGGCTCGCGGAGGCGCAACCGGACGCAACCGCCATCGATCTCGTCGTGCTGTTCGGCGCCCACCGCGGCGCCCACGGGCCGAGCACCATTCTCGAGGCCGACGGTTGGGACAGTCCCCTCGGCCCCGTGCCGATCGCGGGTGATCTCGCCGAGCAGATCGCCGCAGCCGCCGGGCTCGAGGAGGAACCGGTCGAGCCGCTCCACCCGGACAACGCCGCTGAGCTGCACGTGCCGTTCGTGCGCTATTTCTTTCCGAGCGCCGAGTTGTTGATGCTCGGAGTGGAGGAGTCGCCGCGGGCGATGGAGATCGGAAAAACCGTCGCCGAGGTGGTCCGCAACGGGGCTCGCAACGCCGTCTACGTCGGCTCCACGGACCTGACCCACTACGGCCCCAACTACCGCTTCGAGCCCCACGGCACCGGCGAGCACGCGGTGCGCTGGGTGCGGGAGGAGAACGACGCCGGCTTCATCGCCCTAGTGCTCGCCCGCGAGCCCGAGGCCGCCCTCACCCACGCCGCCGCCAACCACAGCGCCTGTTGCGCGGGTGCCGTGGCCGCCTGCATGGCCGCGGTCGGCACACCCAACGAGCCGATGTTGGTGGGACACACCCTGAGCTACGACGTTCGTCCCTCCTCGAGCTTCGTGGGCTACGCCGGGATCGTGCTGTGAGCGATCCCCGCACGGTGCGCTTCACCAACTGCCGCGGCGAACGACTCGTGGGCATTCTCCATGGCGAGCTCGGCCGCACCGCCGCGATCTGTTGCCACGGCATGCTCTCCACCAAGGACAGCGCCAAGCACACGCGCGTCGCTGAGACCCTGGCGGCCGAGGGCATCGCGGCGTTGCGCTTTGACTTTGCCGGCTGCGGCGAGTCGGAGGGCGACTTTG
Organism: Deltaproteobacteria bacterium; assembly: GCA_030590185.1. The sequence goes on along the minus strand of JAUUZB010000492.1, from coordinate 1,797 downwards.
CGGAGACCAGCTATTCCTCGCGGGTCGACGATCTCAAGGCGGCGGTCGAGCACCTCGTTGGTCTCGGGGCCGAGCGCTTGGTGCTCTTCGGGTCGAGCATGGGCGGGGCGGTGGCGTTGCTCACCGCGGCGCGCGACGAGCGGATCGTCGCCATCGCCACCCTAGCCGCGGTCGGCTACCCGGCCCACATCGAAGAACGCCATCCAGAGATGGTGGCCGCCATTCGCGAGCAGGGCTTTGTGGACACACCCCAGGGCCGCATCGGCCGCACCTTCGTCGATGACGCCCTGCTCCACGACGTCATCTCAGCGGTGCGGGTGCTGCTCGCGCCGGTGTTAGCGATCCATGGTGGCGAGGACGAGATCGTGCCGGTCTGGGATTCCCACGACATCGCCACCGCGGCGCGCAACGCCTCGCTCCTCATCATCGATGGTGCCGACCACCGCTTCTCCGACCCCGACCATCTACAGCCGGCCATCGACGAAATCGTGCAGTTCCTGAGGAAGGCAGCCTAGCCCGGGGGCCGGTGCCGCGTGCAGACCACCTTGACGACCTTAGCGCTCTGGGCAGCGCTGGCATCGGGCGAGGGCACCACCGTGACCCTCGATTGGGAGGATGGACTCTGTCCCAGCCGGGCCGAGATGGTGGCTAGCTTGGAGGCGATGGGGCTAACGGTGGTGGACCAAGTTGACGCAACGGGGGAGATCGAGGGCCGAGCCGCCGATGACGCCGGTTTCCGGCTCACGATCCGAGCCCGGGGCCAGGAGATCACGCGGACCTTAGATCCGCCCGGCACCTGCCAGCAACGCAGCGCCTTTGCCGCGGCGATCGTAGAACGCGCGGTTGAGCCGCTCTTCCCGGGCTTGCTCGAGCCAATCGCCGGGACCGACAGCTCGCCCGACGAAAACGCCGCAACCCCTGGCGAGACAGGAACCGACCCCGGGGCCTCGAGCTCCGAGTCCGCCGCCGAGCTCGCCGGCGCCGGAGACTCGACCGGACCCACCGCGAGCGAAGCGGAGGCCGAGCTGGGCAAGACGGCGGCCGAGCTGGGCAAGACGGCGGCCGAGCTAGGAGATGAAATCACCGCGGAGGCCGAGCTAGGCAAGACGGCGACCGAGCTAGAAGATGAAGTCACCATCGAGGAGATGATCACCGGCGAGGGGGGTGTGGTTGAGGTCAAACGTGGCCGCCGGCTGCTGCTAGACGATTGGCGGCCGCGTTGGGTGCTCGGCGGATCCCTGGTTGCCGCGGGGGGCGTGGGGCCGACCTTCCGCGTCGGGCTCGACCTAGAGGGCCGCTACGAGCTGAGCCCAGGCATCTTCACCGGCCTGCGCCTGAGCTATCGCTCGCCCATGTGGAACTACGTCGGCGTCACCGAGGTCCGCATCGACGACGCCTTTGGCGCCATCGGCCTCCACATCGGCTCCCCTGAGGACTCCCTGGCCATGCAGATGTCGGTGGTGCTCCAGGTCGTCTGGGCCCGGGGCTATGGTTTTGACGAGGAGCAGACCCTCAACGGCGAGGTGATCGACCGCAGCGTGATCGACGCCAACCCCGGCCTCACCATGGGGGGATGCTACCAGATCGATTTCGACACCTGGGGCCTCGAAATCTGTGCCCGGGGGTTTGCTTTTCTGCGCTATCAGTACATAGAAGTAAACGATTCTCATGCCTTAGATATGCCCCTGATGGGCGGGGAAATGTCCCTGGGGGTTGTATACTGGCTCTAGGCTCGCTGCTCAGGTGAACAAAAATGGCCGATGATCCACAAATCAGGGTGATGGATGCTTCTGCGGC
>JAUUZB010000519.1 GCA_030590185.1 Deltaproteobacteria bacterium | reverse complement strand
TTGTTGATGGACCGCCATTACCGCAAGCTCGGCTTGGACCCCGCCACAGTGTCGCCGGTCGACCGTCAGTCCTACCTTGGAACCCGAACCATGGGCGCGCTGACCTACCACCCCCCGGCCGAGCGCAAGGATACGGATGAAGCCGTTTTTGATCTGCACGAGCTCGCCGCACAAGCCCAGCAGGTCTACGCAGGCAAGCCAGCCAAGCTGCTCGGCCAGCTTCTCAGGGCCGGCGGCTCACCCGGTGGCGCGAGACCGAAGGTATTGGTCGGGTACGATCCCGCCAGCGACGAGATCATCTCCGGCGAAGACGAATTGCCAGAAAACTTCGAGCCCTGGATGGTCAAATTCGCCGCCCAACGAGACGCTGCTGATGCTGGGCCCGTCGAGTATGCCTATGCGCTGATGGCCAAGGCCGCTGGGATCGACATGCCAAAGACACGCCTCTTCGAAACCGTTGAGGGCGACCGTTTCTTTGGCGTCCAGCGCTTTGACCGGTCTGCCGGCAACCGCCGCCACCACGTTCACACCTTCGGCAATCTCATCCAGACCAACTTCCGTATTCCCAGTTGCGACTACGCTGACCTGCTCAAGGCCACCAGCATTCTCACTCGCGACCAACGGGAGGTGCTGCGGGCCTTTCGCTTGATGGCCTTCAATGTATTTGCCCACAACCGCGACGACCACGCCAAGAACTTCGCCTATCTGCTAAACGCCGAAACCGGCCACTGGGTGCTGTCGCCGGCCTACGATTTGACCCATGCACCTGGACCCGGCGGCGAGCACTCAACCACCCTCGACGGGGAGGGCAAGAACCCCAACCCGGAACACCTGCTGCGTTTGGCCGAGCGCTTCGGCATCACCCCCACCCAAGCCAAGACAGCCATCGAGGAGGTTCGCCAGGCGGTCGGCAGCTGGTTAGCTTTTGCCAACCAAGCCGGTGTGTCCGAGCAGACGACGAACGCCATCGCCAAGCATCTCTGAGTGCGTTCACGGATGAACCGCGATAACAACCTCGTTGGAGCGGTAGGGCCCGTATGCGACAGAGACCGTGTACTCCACCGGCGTCTTGGGCCTCGGGATCTGGAAGCCGATGTCCGCGTTGAAGGCTCCGCCTTCGGCACAGATCTGCCCGTCGGAAGCTCCTCCCTCGTCCAGCGGGAGCTCCGGTTGTGGCGCGTAGCTGACGTTCATGCCCAGGACCACGTGTACGTAGCTCCGCTCCAAACCCTCCAGGGTATTGCCCCATGATTGCCCTGTCTCGTTGTTGGTGATCGTCAATGTAGGGGTGCCATCACGGGACCAGGTACGCCCCTGGAGTATTTTTGTCTCAAACATGAAGACACCAGCGATGATGAGCTTGGGGTGAGGCTCCACGATGGGTGTGTCGTCGCCATGATCCTCGGCCGCTGACTTCTGGTGGTGGAGATCCTTGGGTGCGTCGATCAAGATGCCATGCCAGTTGGCCTCGGTGACGACGGGTGTGCAGCTGGATTCCTCAAACCACTTGCCCTCAATCTTCTTGAAATCATCGTCCATGGGTTCATCCTTACAGTGGGGCGCGCGGTGAACGCTATGGTGCTGCGCCGCTTGGCTGTGCGAGACTGATGTCACTGGGGAGGTTATTGATGCGAAGGGACGAGAGGGCACAGGCGTCACTGCCGGCCGGGCCGCGCGATCTGCTTCACGTCAGGGGGGCGTGGGTGACCCTATTGGTCGTGGCGATGGTTGGGTTTCTGGTCGTGCCGGGCTGCTCTATCGATTCCGGTGGTGATGGGGGCGGCGGCGGCGCCGGCGGCGAGGGAGGCAACGCCGGTGCGGACGGGTACTGCACCAACACCTGCTACTTCGCGCACGACGGCGAGTGTGACGATGGCGGCGATGACGCTACCACGTCGGCCTGCGATCTTGGCACCGACTGCGCCGACTGCGGGGAACGCTTCGGTGACTGCGGCGATGGCACGTGTTTCATGGAGACCCTCAGCTCCTGCCCAGAGGATTGCGACTGGTGCGGGAACGACACCTGCGGGGCGCTCGAGACCGAGGAGAGCTGCTGGGCCGACTGCTGTCCCCAAGAGTGCGGTGATCTCGTGTGTGGCCCGGATCCAGTGTGCGGCCGAAGCTGCGGCGAGTGTTGGGATTTCAACCCTTGCACGGTGGATCTCTGTGACCAGGGCAGCTGCGCCGTGGAGAATGTTCCCGACGGCACGGTCCTCGGTTGCATGGACGGTATGTCGATCGACTACTGCTTCGCTGGTGACTTGGCCACGGTTTACTGCGGTGGCGTCTGCATCGATGATGGCGCCAACGCCACCACCGGCTGCTTGGGCACCGGTGAGAGCTGCGATTGCTTCACCTATGCCACGACCACCCCGTGTCTGTCGGGGGTACAGGAATGCACCTTGGCTGGAGACCTCATGCTGTGCCAGGACGGCGCGAGCATCGGCGCGACGGCGAACTTCTGGGAGCCACGGTCTTGCCACTGGGTGTGTATCGAGCTGGGATATGCGAGCACCGTTGGGTGCGGCCCCACCGCCCTCGGACCCGACGCCTGTCTCTGCTCCAACCAGTGACGGGAATCGGGCAGGCGCGGCGCGGCCTCGCGGGGTTGCGCCCCCGTGCAATCGGGCCGTTCAGATCGTGAAGCTCTCCGGCGGCACCGGCTCGAAGGACTCCCGTCGCCAACGGTAACCCGGCTCCACAATCGTGCCGGGCTCCTCAGCCCGTTGGGCCAGCCACATTAGATCCCGTAGGACGGTCATCTGCTGGTCGACCGCGTTCGGCTCCCCGAGGGCCGCGCCATGGGGGTACTTCACGAACAGGCTGCGCGGGGCGCGCACCTTCTCCGAGAAGCCCTTGTTGATCGACAAGCAGACGGTCGCGATGCCATGGCTCTCGACCACACGACTGATCAGGCCCCCGGCCCGATTGCACATCGGTCAGGCAGGGACGAGCAGGGCGAGGTCGACCTGGTCGCGGCCGAGCTCCTCGGCGAGCTGGTGGGCGGTGCCCTCCGGCGGGCGGATATAGGCCGAGGTGAGCGCACCGCCGAAACCGAAGCTGAAAAAACGCGGGGCGAGGCGCAGGACTCCGGCGGTGGCGAGCTCGGCGAGCCGGTCGACCGGGAAGATGACGTTGATGTCCTGGTCGGCGAAACGATGGGTGTAGTGGGTGTGGGCGATGCGCAGGGCCGAGCGGTCGACGTCGCTCGGCACTGCTCGAAAAGTGGGATCCCCTTGGTCGGCGTCGACATCGAACGGCGTGTCCCCGTCGACGTAGACCCCGGCGGTGCTAACCAACGCGATCCGCGATTCGGCCAGTGGCTTGGTCAACGGCGTCCAGGGCACCTCGCCATCCAGGTTGGGTGCGGTGGTGGCGGCCATCATCTTGTTGACCATCGAGCCGGCGGTGCCAGCCACGGCGGCGCCGAGTCCGGTGTTGAGGGTGCGGCCCATGCCGCGCCAGAAGCGGGTTTTCTCGAGCAGGCCCATGGCGCCTAATGTGTACAACAACGGCAGGGGGCGCAAGCAGGGGAGGGCGGGTTGGTCGTGGGCTCAACCCGGATCGGGACGCCGGCAGGTGGCCCGGCGGTAGAGCTGGCCTGTGCCGTCCCACCAGGTCATGCGTCCCGGCTCCGCGGTCGCGCCCGCTGCGGCGCAGGTCGAGGTGCCCGTCTCGAGGCAGAAAACGTAGGTCGCCGAGGTCTCCTCTGCGCTGACCACGCCGTCGCCGTCCAGGTCCTCCCCAACCTCAAAAACCAACCCGCCCTCCTGACATTGGGCCATGGCCCGCAGGCTGAGCTCCGCGAGATCCTCGCCGCATGCCGTGAGGAGCATGGTTGAGGCAAACGAAATCCAGACCGGCACGGGCAAACGCATGGCGCTCCTCGGGCGTTACCGCCCACCCCCTACTCGTTGCCGGCCGGGCTCTTTTTTATGAAGCGCCCGGCCTCACCAGGGCAGGTTGTCCAGGTCGACGTTGCCACCGGAGAGGATGACGCCAACCCGCGCCCCGTGGGTCTTGCCCTCGAGCAGCGCGGCCACCGGGACCGCGGCCGAAGGCTCGATGATCAGCTTGGCCCGTGACCAGACCAGGCGCATCGCCTCCACGATCGCGGTCTCGGACACGGTGACCACATCGGCGACGTGACGCCGCATGACCTCGAAGGTGATCGGCGCGAGCGAGGTTAACAGGCCATCGGCGATGGTCTCGGGGGCGGTTTGGGGGATGAGCTCGTTGGCGCGAAAGGAGCGGTAGGCATCGTCGGCGCCCGCGGGCTCGGCCGCGATGGTGCGCACGTCGTGGGCAGCGGCGGTGATCGCGGTGCCGCTGAGCAGACCGCCGCCGCCCACCGGCACGAGGATGAGGTCGAGGTCCGGGATCTCGGCGAGGAGCTCGAGGGCCGCGGTGCCCTGGCCCGCGATCACGCGCGGGTCACGGTAGGGATGGATGAAGGTCGCGCCGGTCTCGGCGACCACCCGGTCGAGGGTGGTCTCCCGGGCTCGCAGGGTCGGTTCGCAATAGGTGATCTCGCCGCC